>CAMWMM010000205.1 GCA_947175285.1 uncultured Lachnospiraceae bacterium | reverse complement strand
GTCCTGCATTCTCCATTGTCAAAATCATGGTGCCTGAATTGTATCGTTTCGGCGGAGAGGTATCACCCTCTTTTATGGAATATGCCTGAAGAGGAAGTGTGGTTCCTTTTTTTAACTTTTTTAACGCCTCCATAAACGAAACGTCACAGTCCTCTTCCTGCTGTCCGCTCTCTGCCTCAGTTTCTTTTTTCTCATCTTCCGTACTCTTTTCCGTTTTCTTTTTTGCAAAAGAATATTGCGCTGCCTTTAAATAACCGCTTTCCGCTAACACTTTAAAATTGGAAAAGAAACTTTCTCCTTTATTTCCACTCTCAGACTGATTTTCTGATAAACCGCCGCCGGATAAAAAATACTTAAAAATCTTCTGGCAATACATTCATATACTTTAAGTGCCGTCGGATTCAGATTCCCCAGCGCATGAAGCCCCTGTCCGGTCGGGATGATTGCGTAATGGTCCGTAATCTGTTTATCATTGACATATCTGGTTTTTGCAATATTTTTATAACTGCCGTTTGCAAGAACTTCTTCCGCAAATTCCCGGACAACGTCATAGTTTTTCAGTCCGCCTATATTTTTTGAAATTTCCTTTGCTACTGCCGAAGATAACACTCTTGCATCTGTTCTCGGATACGTAGTCAGTTTTTTTTCATATAATTCCTGTGCAATCCGCAATGTTTCATCCGGACTGATTTTAAATAACCGGGAACAGTCGTTCTGCAGTTCGGCAAGATTATATAAAAGCGGCGGATTCTTCGTTTCTTTCTTTTTTTCCATGCTGTGAAGCACCGGAGACGCTACAGGCTCCTCCGATAAAAACCGAATCAGTTCTTCCGCTGATTTCTTTTCAAGAAAACCGTTTTCTTTATAAAGAAGCGGGGAAGCAAAATAACGGGAACCTTCTACCGCTTTCCATTCGCAGTCGCACTTTTTCCCCTCAATATTAAGTTCCGCCATCACACGGTAAAAAGGGATTTTCACAAAATCACGGATTTCCCGTTCTCTGTTTACCACCATTCCCAGCACACAGGTCATCACTCTGCCTACGGATATCACTGCCCTGTCCGCCTTTAAATAGGATTTTACAGGATTACTGTACTTTAACGTCAGTGCACGGGAAAAATTGATACCCATCAAATAATCCTCTTTGGCACGAAGATAAGCTGCATCACTTAAATTGTCATAATCCGACAAATCCTTTGCCTCTTTGATACCGCGTAAAATCTCTTCCTCAGTCTGGGAATCAATCCATACCCTCTTACGAACCTTACCGGTTACATGCGCCTGCTGTTCCACCAGTCTGTATATGTACTCTCCCTCACGTCCGGAGTCGGTGCAGACATATATGGTTTCCACATCTTCGCGGAGGAGCAGTCCGCTCACAATCCTGAACTGCTTTTTCACATTATCTATTACTTCATACTTGAATTCCTCCGGTATAAAAGGAATCGTATCCAAAGACCATTTTTTATACTTTTCATCATATGCTTCCGGATAACTCATTGTGACAAGATGCCCTACGCACCATGTCACCACCGCCTCATCAGACTCCATATAGCCGTCTCTTTGACTCATACGGTATTTTAAAGCCTTTGCAAACTCCTTTGCGACACTGGGCTTTTCTGCAATAAACAAACTCTTCCCCATAATACCTCGTATCCGTTTTTATCGTATCTATCGTTTCCTTTGTTAAATATCCGATACCTGCACTAATTTCAGGTTTTTCTTTATTTTTGCTTCCAAATCCAGTTTTTCATCAAATCTCGAAGCGGTATATAAATAAATGTAATCCACACTGATTTTGGCTTTCTCCGCACATGACAATACCCACTCATAATCCGCGTAGGTCATCATCGGCTTTTCCCAGTTACATAAAGCAACTAACGTCCTGCCGTTTGCATCCTGTGCAATAACGTCAATTGTTCCCTCTTTCCCGACCCATTCGCCGCTGCTCTCATAACGAATCGGCAGTTTCCCGCGCTCGTTCAGTTTCTCCAGATACTGTCGGCATACCTTTTTAAAGCAGGCGGAAACATACTTCCTGAAAGTAGGATAAATATAAGTATTGTAATATTCTCCTACCGACATTGTATGTAACGCGCTCATATAAGGATAGATATAGGTAAAATAGAAATCCACGAAAGGATGAATAATCCGATATATCCCTTTTTGTGCGTTTTCTTTGCCTGCCGTATCATAGGAAAATACTTTTTCCACCAGTTCCAGTTCCATTAAATTCTTTAAATAAACGCTGATTTTTGCACGTGAAAATTCCGTATGGAGATAGATGTCATTTAGCTTATGATTGCCTGCCGCAATCGTCGCTAAAATAGTATGATAAACGCTCGTCTCACGCAGCTGCTCCGCAACCATCCGCTCTCCCTCTTCAAACAAAAGACTGTCGGGATTCAAAATATGCCGGCAGATATTCTGCTGAATTGTCAGTTTATCATCAAACTGATTCCACAATCCCGGAATTCCGCCCAAAATAGCATATGCCTCCACACATTCCTCAATTCTGAAATTGGGGAAACGATGCACAATATCTCCAAATGACAATTCCCGCAGCTTTAACAGCCCGGATAATTCGTAGGCAGCTTCTCCGATTTTGGTAATCATGCTGTTTTCCACCCACCCGATAGAAGAACTGCATAGCAAAACGGTCACGCCTTCTCTTTCCTCTTCATCATGAATAAAGGAAATCAACTCTCTCATAAAAGCAGTGCTGGCTTTGACAATATTTTGAAACTCATCTATTATAATGACCTTCTTGCCGCTGCTCGCACAAATAGCCGTCAGGATATCGTAAAAGCCCGGGAACTTATTTCCGCCGTCCGGTTCTGCTTCCCCGTCCGTTTTTAACTGCATCCCCCACTGATACATCTGCTCGCGCTCCGAACAAGACCTTGCAAGATAATAATAACTCGGTCTGTCCTTTGCAAACTCTTTTACAAGAGTTGTCTTACCAATATGTTTTTGTCCGTATATGACCAGAATCTGGCTGCCTTCTCTGTCATAATATTGATTCAAATACTGCAATTCTGACATTCTGCCTGGTAACATAGATTTCCTCCCATATATGTAATTATGCGAGTGTTTTCTCAATTAATGCCTCGATTTTTTCCGGCGGCATCGGTCTTCCCAAATAGTATCCCTGTATATTATCACAATCGATTGCCGAAAGGTAATCATACTGCTCCTGTGTTTCCACACCTTCTGCAATTGTTTCAAAACCTAGCTTTTTCACCATATAAATGATAGATTCCGTAATAATTCTGGTATTTTCGTCCGTAATAACCGTATCAATAAATGATTTATCAATCTTTAACGTATCAATCGGCAGTCCTTTCAGATAAGAAAGGGAAGAATAGCCTGTCCCGAAATCATCCAATGATATTTTTATTCCATACTTTCTTAAAACAACTAACTTCTCTACAATTTCTTTAAAATCGTCAATTAAGATGGTCTCCGTAATTTCCAGTTCTATCTCTTCCGGTTTCACATCATATTTTTTCAGGATTTCCATAACCCTGTCGATGAAATCCGGCTGCTTATACTGAATTGCAGAAACATTTAAAGAAATTAGCAGCGGATAATGATATTTCTTTTTCCATCCTGCATAAATACGAACACTCTCTTCTATCACCCATGTGCCAATCGGAACAATTGTTCCGTTTTTTTCCGCAATCGGTATAAAAACATCCGGGCGAATCGTTTTTCCGCTATCATCTTTCCAACGAATAAGCGCTTCCACACCTCTGAGCACTTTGTCTGTCGTATGAAACTGCGGCTGAAAATACATCATAAAATTCTGTTCGAAAACCGCCTCTTTTAACTTGTTATCAATTGTGACATTCTGTAAAAAGTCTTCCAGAATAGAGCCGTCAAAATTCTGAATTTTGCCTTTCCCGGTTTTTTTTGCTCTAAACATAACAATTTCCGCACAGTTAATAAGCTCTAATGCGTTCGATGCCGCTTCAGGATATTCTGCAACACCGACGCTGACCGTCAGGGCAATTTCCTGCCCATTGCTCAATTTGAAAGGCGTTTCTAATCCACTCGATATCCGCTTATAAATTTCCTCTACACTCCGCGCTCCGCAGGGGTCATAAATGCCGATGCAATAAATATCGCTGTTAAAATGAGAAACGATAACGTTTTCATCTGAAAAATCCGACAAAAATTGTCCAAATAACTGAACAAGCTCATCCCCGATAATAATACCGAAGCCGTCATTCATTTTTCTGAAGTCATCCAAATCAATAAACATCACAGCGACCGATTTGCTTTCTTCTTTTGCACGATGCACAAATTCTCCGAGAAGCCGAACGAAATAGTTCCGGTTATATAATCCTGTCAAAAGATCGTAATAGGACATATAAGTCAACTGGTCATTTTGCGAGTTAAACTTCGTCACATCTTTGAAACGGATAATTTTATCGGTAGGAGTGCCGTTATCATCATATTTGATATTCGTCTCTACTTCGACCCACATTTTGCTTTCTTTGACTTTTACATCAACTGCTGCTGTTGTCATGCCTCTTTTTTCTAAAAAAAGCACATCCCGCAAAGGAGCGGCATATTTTTCCTCCACCCAGTCATAAAAGAGTGAAAACTGCTCCACATCTGTCATTTCATAGTCGAAAAAATAATCCCAGTTTGCAATAGTCCGTATCTTGTTTCCTTTATAATTATAATAAAGAAAGGCACTTCTGGAAGTTTCACAAATTAACCGAAGCATCTTTGCATCCTGTGACAGCTTCTTATTCATATTATCCAATACCACTATCTGAGACTTAAGTTCGTCTATTTCCATTTCGCTCATTACATCCACCCGCTCACACTGCCGAGTTTTTCCGCGGCATACTTTCTTTTTATTTCTTCGTAATATAACCTTTTGCTTTCAGCGTTTCCGCGCACAAAATGGCTCCGCCTGCCGCGCCGCGTACCGTATTATGAGAAAGTCCGATAAACTTCCAGTCATATACGCTGTCCGGTCTGATACGTCCTACGCTGATACCCATGCCGTTTTCAAAATCAACATCCAGTTTTACCTGCGGACGGTTATCCTCTTCCATATACTGAATAAACTGCTTCGGCGCACTGGGAAGATTCAATTCCTGAGGAAGTCCCTTATACTGTACCAGTTTCTCAATCAGCGCCTCTTTTGTCGGCTGTTTCTTAAACTTGACAAAAACTGCCGCCGTATGTCCGTTTAATACCGGTACACGAATACATTGACAGGTAATGACAGGGCTTGTTGCCGGAACAATTTCCCCGTTTTCTATTTTCCCCCAGATTCTAAGAGGTTCTTTTTCGCTCTTTTCTTCTTCTCCGCCGATATAAGGAATCACATTTTCCACCATCTCCGGCCAGTCTTTAAAAGTTTTTCCGGCGCCGGAAATCGCCTGATAAGTAGTTGCCACAACTTCATACGGCTCAAACTCTTTCCATGCTGTCAGTACCGGAGCATAACTCTGGATGGAGCAGTTCGGCTTTACCGCAATAAAGCCTCTCTGTGTACCCAGTCTCTTTTTCTGTGATTCTATCACCTCAAAGTGTTCCGGATTGATTTCCGGTACAACCATAGGCACATCCGGTGTCCATCTGTGCGCGCTGTTATTGGAAACAACAGGTGTCTCTGTTTTTGCATATTCCTCTTCGATTTTCTTAATCTCATCCTTTGTCATATCAACTGCCGAAAAAACAAAATCCACTTCGGCTGCTACTTTTTCCACCTCATTGACATTTAAAACAATAAGCTTTTTGACTGCTTCCGGCATCGGCGTTGTCATTTTCCATCTATCGCCTACCGCTTCTTCATAAGTCTTGCCTGCAGAACGCGGGCTTGCTGCAATCGTTGTCACTTCAAACCAGGGATGATTTTCCAGCAGGGAAATAAATCTCTGTCCTACCATTCCTGTTCCGCCTAAAATACCTACTTTTAATCTTTCACTCATTTTCTCACATCTCCTCATTTTCACTTGCCTTATCACCGGCAAGGTATTCTTTTTCTATTTGAATCACTTTACGCATCGCTTCCGGTCCCGGCGCTCCCACTGTCAGCCTTTTATCCACACATGCTTTCAGGCTGATTTTTTCATAAACATCCGCTTCAAAAACCGGACTGATGCCTTTTAGTTCATCTATTGATAAATCATCAATACTGCAGTTCTTCTCGATACAGTATAACACTAATCTGCCGATAATGCCATGCGCATCTCTGAATGCCACTCCTTTTCCGACAAGATAGTCAGCAGCATCCGTTGCATTGGTAAATCCCATCATAGCGCTTTTTTCCATAACGAAACGGTTAAACTTTATCGTCTTTATCATGCCGTCAAATAAGGCAAGGCATCCCTTTACCGTATCGATTGCATCAAAAGTCAGCTCCTTATCTTCCTGCATATCTTTATTATAAGCAAGCGGTATGCCTTTCATCGTTGTCAGTAAAGACATTAATGCACCGTATACCCTGCCGGTCTTTCCCCGGATTAATTCCGCTATATCAGGGTTTTTCTTCTGCGGCATAATACTGCTTCCCGTTGCATAAGAATCATCTATTTCCACGAAGCGATACTCATTAGAGTTCCAAATTATAATTTCCTCACAGAATCTGCTTAAGTGCATCATTATCATAGAAAGCGCCGAAAGAAATTCTATGACATAATCTCTGTCTGCAACGGAATCCATGCTGTTTAAGGTAGGTCCCTCAAAACCAAGCAGATTTGCGGTATAATATCTGTCTAACGGATAGGTCGTACCCGCCAATGCGCCTGCGCCGAGAGGACAATAGTTCATTCTTTCATAAATATCCTTTAATCTCTGTCTGTCTCTTTTAAACATTTCAAAGTAGGCGCCTATATGATGTGCCAGTGTCACCGGCTGCGCTTTCTGTAAATGTGTAAAGCCCGGCATATAGGTTTCCGTATTTTCCTCCATCAGCCGAAGCAGTGTTGTAAGCAGTTTTTTTACTAAAACATCTATGGTAAGAACTTCGCTTCTGACATACAGTCTCATATCCAATGCGACCTGATCATTGCGGCTTCTTCCGGTGTGCAGCTTCTTTCCTGTTTCTCCGATGCGCTCTGTCAGATTCGCCTCCACAAAACTGTGAATGTCCTCATATTCTTCCGTAATTTGCAGCGTACCGTTTTCCACATCCTGTCTGATACCGGTCAGACCTTTTACAATTTCATCTTTTTCCTCTTTTGTCAGAACGCCCTGTTTTGCAAGCATTACAACATGCGCTATACTTCCTTCAATATCCTGCGCATACAACTTCTTGTCAAAAGTAATAGAAGCATTAAAATTATATACAAGCTTGTCTGTTTCTTCCGTAAAGCGTCCGCCCCAAAGCTGTGCCATGTTCCCGCTCCTTTAGTTCTTTATTAAATCTAAATTTGATGATACCATAAAAAACCATATATTTCAATCAAAACCGCTGTGTGAAAATTTATTTTTCACACTTTTGAAACACAAATTTACAAATCTCGCATAAAATATCATATAAAAAATCGAGTGCAGGCGCACTCGATTCAAGGAGATTTAATAGGATGCAGGCAATTTTATCTTTAGAAAACATTTCCTATTCTTATCATAATCTGAAAGGGGAAACACCGGCGTTATCCGGGATTACTTTTCAGGTATCCGAGGGAGAATTCCTCGCTATTGTAGGTCCAAGCGGATGCGGGAAGTCAACGCTTCTTTCCATTATCGCAGGTCTTCTAAACGCAGAAAGCGGCACTCTTTCTTTTCGTGATTCCTCTTCTATCGGATATATGCTGCAGCACGACCATCTGTTTGAATGGAGAACCATTTATCAGAATGTGATATTAGGACTGGAACTAAATAAAACTATGACAGAAGAAAATATCGATTATGTATTGCGCCTTTTGAAAGAGTATGGGCTTGATTCTTTCAAAGACAAGAAGCCCTCCGAACTTTCCGGCGGTATGCGCCAGCGCGCCGCTCTCATCCGCACCATGGCAGTCAGACCCGATATTCTTTTGTTGGATGAACCTTTCAGCGCATTAGATTTTCAGACAAGAATGACCGTATCCGCAGATATCGGAAATATTATCAGAAGTACCGGAAAAACGGCAATTTTAATTACACATGACTTGTCGGAAGCCATTACGCTTGCCGACAGAGTCATTGTACTTTCC
>CAMWMM010000204.1 GCA_947175285.1 uncultured Lachnospiraceae bacterium | reverse complement strand
TTTCCGAAGAAAGATATGGGCGAGAGTAAATATAAGGTAATAGAGATGATTTCGACGCATATGCCGCCGAAAAAAGTAAAAATCAGGAGTTAGAGTGTGGGGAAAATATCAATGTTTGATTAGGGTGTCAAAAGGTACTTGCATAATTGTATATCAGCAGATTGCGCAAATCGTCCTCGCAACTATCCGGCTTCGGTAGATGGATTTTCTATATATTCCGAGACAGCTATGGAAGCGGACGCAATCGCCCGATATTCGCCATCCAGGCTCAATTCGGGCTTTTCAGGACATCCTTGTCCTGAAATTGCTGGTCTTTAAACGGAATATTAAGAAAATCTCATCTTCCTTCGCAGGACAGTTTTGAGGACAGTTTGTGCAATCTGCTGATAACATTTTATCAAAGAACCTTTTGCCCCCCTAATCCAAAGTTCTCCATCTTTTCATTGACCATGAATAAGATAATAAAAACGCACAGTGCGGAAGAAACATTTGAATTAGGGAAAAAAATAGGACAAAACGCCAAAGCGGGAGAGTTATACTGCCTTACCGGTGATTTGGGAGTCGGGAAAACGGTCTTTACACAGGGGCTTGCAGTCGGACTTGGTATAACGGAGCCCGTGAATAGCCCGACTTTCACCATTTTGCAGGTTTATGAAGAGGGCAGGATTCCTCTTTATCATTTTGATGTGTACCGGATAGAAGAGATAGAGGAAATGGAAGAGATTGGATATGAGGAATATTTTGATGGTGAGGGCGTTTGTCTGATTGAGTGGGCAAATCTGATTGAAGAGATTCTCCCCGAAGAACATATCCGGATTGTAATAGAAAAAGATTTAGCGTCCGGATTTGATTACAGGACAATTAGAATCGAGGGAAATGTGGAAATATGAAACTGATAGCATTAGACAGCTCCGGGCTGGTGGCTTCCGTGGCAGTGATAGAGAATGATATCCTTGCAGCGGAATATACAATCCAATACAAAAAGACACACTCCCAGACATTGCTGCCGATGTTGGATGAAATCAGGCAGATGACGGAACTTGATTTTGATACGGTGGACGCGATTGCGGTTGCGGCGGGTCCTGGGTCTTTTACCGGACTGCGGATTGGTTCCGCAACGGCAAAAGGACTTTCTCTTGCAATGGGCAAGCCGATTGTGGCAGTGCCTACGCTGGACGGACTTAGCTTTAATCTATACGGAACGGACAAAATTGTCTGTCCGATTATGGATGCCAGAAGAAATCAGGTATATACAGGGATTTATCAATTTGTTCCGAGGGATGGCATGTATTGTCTTGATATTATAAAAGGACAGTGTGCAACTGCATTTAAAGAAATAGCACAGGATCTAAATGAGCTTGGCAGAGAAGTGATTTTTTTAGGAGACGGAGTACCTGTTTTTAGAGAGCAGATGAAAGCGTTAATGAAAGTGCCTTATACGTTGGCACCGGCACATATGAACAGACAGCGGGCGGCGAGTATCGGGGCGCTTGGCGGCATTTATTATGCGCAGGGCAGAGTGCAGAGCGGAGCGGAGCATGCTCCGGAATATCTGCGTCTGTCACAGGCGGAACGCGAAAGATTGGAGCAGATACATATCAGACCGATGAAGAAAGAGGATGTAGAAATCATCAGTCGTCTGGAAGAGGAAACCTTTTCTATGCCATGGTCGAGAGATGCTTTTTTAGAGATGCTTACGAAAGAAGATGCCGGATATTATGTGGCGGAGAAAAACGGTCAGGTCATCGGCGGCTGCGGTATGCTGATGGCGGCAGGAGAGGGAAATATTACCAATGTTGTTGTAGATAAGAAAGAAAGAAACAAAGGCATCGGAACCCAAATGCTGCAATATCTTATAGAAGACGGTTATAAGAACGGACTGCAGGCTTTTACTCTGGAAGTGCGGGTAAGCAATGCCGCAGCTATCCATGTTTATGAAAAATTGGGATTTTTTTCCGAGGGAATTCGTCCGAACTTCTATGAAAAACCGGCGGAAGATGCTATGATAATGTGGAAGAGATAGGAAGCAGATAGAATAATTACCACTGTTTTTACATATTTCAGCCTGTTATAATGATTATGTCACACAGCGTTTATTTATGTAGGTACAGGAGGGTAAAATGAGAACTTATCTTATGAAAGAAGAATTAAAAGAAAGAGAAAATGAACTGGCTGCAGTGATTTGTAATTGTTGTAATAAAAAAATGCTGGTAGAAAATGGCATTTTAAAAGAAGAGTGTATCCATATCGAGCATGATTTCGGCTATTTCAGTAAAAGAGACGGCGAAACGCACAGTTTTGATCTGTGTGAAGACTGTTATAGCAAAATCATTGCCGGATTCAAGCTTCCGGTAGAAAGCGAGGAACGGAAAGAATTAATGTAGCCTTTCATATATGAGGGATTTATATGTTAGACATTTGTTTGCTTGGAACAGGGGGGATGATGCCGCTGCCATATCGGTGGCTTACCTCCCTAATGGCAAGATATAACGGGAAAAGTATATTGATAGATTGCGGAGAGGGTACGCAGATTGCCATGAAAGAAAAAGGATGGAGTCCGAAACCGATTGACATTATCTGCTTTACGCACTTTCACGCAGACCACATCAGCGGACTGCCGGGCATGCTTCTGACAATGGGGAATGCAGAACGGACAGAGCCGCTTCTTTTGATAGGACCCAAAGGACTGACACATGTGGTGTCGTCGCTGCGGGTGATTGCGCCGGAACTGCCTTTCCCGATAGAATGTCTGGAACTTACGGATGCAGAGCAGACTCTGGAATTTGACGGTTTTCGGATAGAAGCGTTTAAGGTCAATCATAACGTCATTTGTTATGGTTATAATATCGTCGTGGACAGAATCGGGAAATTCGATGTGGAAAAGGCAAAGTCCTGCGGTATCGAACAAAAATATTGGAACCGCCTGCAAAAAGGCGAGACGATAGTGACTGAGCAGGGTACATGGACGCCTGATATGGTGCTGGGAGCACCCAGAAAAGGGATTAAGCTGACTTATTGTACGGATACAAGACCGACTGACAGTATTGTCAGAAATGCCAAAGAGGCGGATTTGTTTATCTGTGAAGGAATGTATGGCGAACCGGAGAAAAAACAGAAAGCTAAAGAATACAAGCATATGACATTTTATGAGGCGGCAGCAATGGCAAAAGAAGCACAGGTGAAAGAACTGTGGCTGACGCATTACAGCCCTTCTCTCGTAAGAGCGGAAGATTATATGCATGAAGTCAGGAAAATTTTTCCAAATGCTATTGCGGGAAAGGATGGAAAGAGTGTAGACTTATTATATGAAGACTGAGGAAAGGTGGGGATGAAACATGAAAAAAAACGGAATCAAGATTGTCATTATCGGAATTATTCTGGCGGCGCTTGTGATAGGATATTTTTATTATGTCACAAACAAAGTAGAGGAACCTAAAAAAGAGGAAGTTGTGGAATCCACCTTAGTTCAGACGGTTCTGCTGCGTGATTTGGATAAAAGCTATCCTCCATCGCCCAAAGAAGTTGTAACATATTTCAGCGAGATTTCCAAATGCTTCTATAATGAAAAATATACGGAAGACGAGTTGTATGAGCTGGCTATGAAAATTGAAGGTATTTATGATGATGAACTGCTTGCCAACCAGACTAAAGAGCAATATCTGGAAGACTTAAAATCGGATATTGCGGAAATGAAATCATATGACCGTGCAATTTCCTCTTATGAGGTGTCAGCAAGTACGGACGTTGAGTATTTTTACGAGGGAGAAGATTATTGCGCCAGACTTTACTGTACATACAATATCAGGCAGAAATCAGAGATATTGCAGAGCAGAGTGGTATTTATTTTACGACGGGATGAAAATAAGCATTGGAAGATTCTCGGATGGGAGTTAGACAATTAGATTGAAATAAGTCTGAGAAAAGGGCATGGTTATAGAGATGGAAAAAGAAGATGTGCTTATCCTGGCAGTGGAAAGTTCCTGTGATGAAACGGCGGCGGCTGTTGTAAAAAACGGCAGGGAAGTTTTATCCAATATCATATCTTCGCAGATTGCGCTGCATACCGTCTACGGAGGTGTCGTACCGGAAATTGCTTCCAGGAAACATATTGAAAAAATAAATCAGGTGATTGAGGAAGCGCTGTGCGAGGCGAAAGTGACGCTGCAGGATATTACGGCAATTGCCGTTACTTACGGTCCGGGGCTGGTCGGTGCACTGTTAGTGGGGGTGTCAACGGCTAAGGCAATCAGTCTTGCTTCCGGTATTCCGTTAGTCGGAGTCCACCATATCGAGGGACATATCAGTGCGAATTATATAGAAAACAAAGAGTTGGAACCGCCATTTATCTGTCTGGTAGTATCGGGCGGACATTCTCATCTTGTCATGGTCAAAGATTATGGAGAATATGAGATTCTCGGACGGACGAGAGATGATGCCGCAGGAGAGGCTTTTGATAAGGTAGCAAGAGCAATTGGTTTAGGTTATCCCGGAGGACCTAAGATTGATAAGGTGGCAAAAGAGGGCAATGCGGATGCGATTGCTTTTCCTAGGGCAAAAGTGGCGGATGCAGTTTACGATTTCAGTTTCAGCGGTTTAAAATCTGCTGTTTTAAATTACTTAAATTCCTGTGAGATGAAAAAAATTCCCGTCTGTCAGGCGGATGTTGCCGCTTCTTTTCAGAAAGCGGTCGTGGATGTGCTTGTGGAACACTCGATGCAGGCAGTAAAAGAGTATGGAATGAACAAATTTGCGATTGCCGGCGGTGTTGCATCCAATACGGCGCTGAGAAAGGCGCTTATGGATGCCTGCAAGGCAGAGAAAATAGAATTTTACCATCCATCGCCCATTCTTTGCACCGATAACGCAGCAATGATAGGAACAGCCGGATATTACGAATACTGCAAAGGAGTGCGGCACGGATATGATTTGAACGCAGTGCCGAATCTGCGTCTGGGAGAAAGAATATGAGCGGAAAAGAAAAGAATATTGCCGTAGTCTTGGCAGCGGGGCAGGGAAAGCGGATGAACAGCACCGTACACAAGCAGTATCTTCTGCTGAAAGACAAGCCGGTTATTTATTATGCCTTAAAAGCATTTCAGGACAGTTCCTTTATAGAAGAAATCATTCTGGTGACGGGTAAAGACGAAGAAACATACTGTCGTACCGAAATCGTAGAAAAGTTTCATTTTTCAAAAGTGAAAAAAATTGTGGAGGGCGGCAAAGAACGTTATCATTCCGTAGCGAATGCAATGAAAGCGGCAGAGGGTGCAGGGTACGTCTTTATACATGACGGAGCGCGCCCTTTTTTATCTGAGGAAATCTTGCTTCGTGCATATGATGCGGTAAAAGAGCACCATGCCTGTGTAGTGGGGATGCCGGTCAAGGATACCATTAAAGTAGCAGATGGAAACTGCTTTGCCAAACATACCCCTGACAGAGAAACACTCTGGCAGGTACAGACACCGCAGGTTTTTACAATAGCATTGGCAAAAGAAGCTTATGGTAAACTATTGCTAAAAGAAGAAGAACTGAAAGCACAGGGCATACGGATTACGGATGATGCTATGGTAGTGGAAACTCTTTTGCATCACCCGGTCAAGCTTGTGGAAGGCTCTTATGAGAATATCAAAATCACAACGCCGGAAGACTTAATCATTGCGGATTCCTTCTTGAAATAGAAGACTTGGAAAATGATATTTGCCGAAAAACAGGGGGACGGACATATGAGAAAGAAAAGATTGGCAGGCTTGCTGACAGCAGGAATTTTGGCGCTGCTTTTGAGTGGATGCGGAGAAACAGGAGCAGTTCCGGCAGATATGACAGAAAATGAAGAAATAGCCGAAGATTCAGGGGAGAAATCGGAAGTATCGGAGGAGACGGCGGGGCTGGAGGCAGAACCGGAAGCGGCGCAGGAAATGGCAGGTGCGGAAGCACCGGAACAAGACCCGATAGTAGGAACGTGGAAAACGAGAACAGGCGTGAGTTATTCTAAATTGGAGGAGTGGCTGCAAACTTATACCACGTGTTTTTCTCCCGATGGTCAGGTGGTTCATTACGGGCACCGGAATGTAGACAGAGGAAGCTGGGAGCGGATAGACGAGAATACGGTTGTTGCTAATTTTGACCAGTGTGTTTACAAAGGAATCGGAGGTGAAGAATACCCGCTGCATGAGTACAGTGTTACATACCAGTTTAATGAGGGCGGAACTTCATTAAGCCGCAGTTTTCAATATGGAAGGGCAAAGTATTTTACCGCCAGAGTGGAGAAAGAGGGAAAATCGGTTTACTATCAGGCATCGGACTTTGATGATTATGAGGAAATTTTGCTGCGGGAAAGCGATAAATGTGAGATAAATGAAGAATATTATACTACGGCGGTATTTCCGGATGAAGGAGAATTCTGTATAAAATTGGAAAACAGGCTGATAGGGATTGCGGAAGACTTGGCAGAAGGGCGGGAAGTAGAACTGGAACAAATTGATTTGCCCTATGAGCTGGAGCAGGTGGCGTTTTACGACCTTACGGGTGACGGGAAAGAGGAGATTTTTGTTTATGCATCGATGCTGCCCCATCATATGAACAATTATTCCGGAGCAACTTACATTCTTACCCCTGCTGAAAGTGGGATTTATACAATTTTAGCGAAAAATACAGATAACATTTACAGCGAACTTCTGGCGCCGGACGGAACGGTTCTGCTTTCGGACTCTATTTACAGGGGTTCTTCCTCATGGAAAGGGGGCATCAGAATCCATTTGGGCTATCAGGAAGGACAGGTGACGGTGGCTCAAAAGGAATATTATGATTTTCATTGGGACCTCCCACTCGTGAACAGGGTAAACGATTTTCGGAACGGGAAATACAGTGTATATGTGGCTAGAAACCCGGCGGAAGGGGAAGCTGAAGGATATGGGGCGTATATCGGTATAGAGGACAGTTTGAAAATAGATGAAGAGTTTTTCCAACCGAAACTGGTTCCCTTCGCCGGTTATAACTCTGACAGCGAGTATCCGGCTCTTTATCCGGAATGGAGTCCTTTTTCGGAGAGCTGGTGGCAGGATGGCGGCCGATATGCCGGAGACATAGAGGATGATAGTAATTATGCGGATTGGGTGGAAAAAGCGGCGGATGATAAGCCGGATGAGCTGCTTAGAAAGGCTGTGGAGCAGTCCGGTCTTGAAATGGAAAGAAAAGCCTATCCGTGGACAGCGGAAACGAAGAAAAACATCACGGAGATTCTCCGCTGTCCGGTAGCGGACTACTATTATGAATCGGATGATTACGCCGCGAAATATGTGCGGGGAGATATTGTGTTTTATGAGAAAGTTCTCTATACGGATGAGGAAAAAGGGAAACGGGTTGTTTGGGAAGGAACGGCGGAGGAAGCGCCGCCGGCAGTTTGCTACTTAGATGTATTGGAAGAGTTTGAGCGGCTGTGGAAGAACGGAAAGCCGGAAGCGGAAGAAGTGGAAAAGGATGATGTAGGCTGGCACACATCCGGTAAATACGCAGGCCCCCATTTTGAAAATGTATTGTGTGAGGGCGAATATTATAAGGAAAATATGCAGTTATGCTATAGTCTGGTGGATATGTCCGGCGAGGGTATTTGTGAACTGCTGATTGGGGTGCGGAATGTCGAGAATCCTGACGATGATGGATTTTTACTGACTGTTTTCACCTGCCAGAGCGGAGAAATCACGAATATTCAGCATTGGAGTGGTGAGGAGTATATGGGAGGTCCGATTTGGGGATTATGCCGGGGAAATGTGTTGGAAATATCCTACGCAGTAGCTGGAACTGGAGATTATTGCTATTACAGTCTGGAGCCTTATGCCGCATGGGCGGAGATGACGGAAACGTTCGGATATAACTGGCATTCGGCTCGTGATGATGAGAAGCCTCAATGCGACTATTATGACAGTGAAAAGGAGCCGCTTTCGGAGGCGGAATTTGAGGAATTGCTCCGGCGTTATGCGAGGGTGGAGGTTGAATGGAAGGCGTTGGATGGATTTTTTTAACAGTTTCTATAAAATTTCTAAAAAAAGCTGTTGACACTAATATTCTTTTTTGCTAAAATGGTTTTTGCGCTGACCGAGAAAGGTTAGCCAAATCGAACATGGAGAGGTATCGAAGTGGTCATAACGAGGCGGTCTTGAAAACCGTTTGTCCG
>CAMWMM010000203.1 GCA_947175285.1 uncultured Lachnospiraceae bacterium | reverse complement strand
CGGTATGCTCTGTTTAAATGCTGCCAATTTCTTATTCTTCATGATGTTCTCCTTTCACTTGTTGTAAATTTATATTTTTTACAATATAATAATATAACTTTTATCTTACCGCTTATAGCACTTATCCGAGAAGTAAATAGCACAAATCCGTCTCCAATGATATTACAATTTGAATTTGTTTACTTCCATTTCGAGCAAATTCGCTATATCCTTGTTTTTTTCTGCATGCTCACCGATATCAGACACATTTTCCGTAATGTTTGCTGACATTTCTGCTACCCTGTTGATACCTTTTACGCTTTCTTCCACCGACCCGCTTACGATTTCCATCCCCTGGCAGATGTTATCCATATTGTTTTTCAGCTGCTCTGACTGGCTGTCAAACACCATCATGATATCATTAAGCCTGCTGGCATCTGCGCTGTATTCTTCACTTGTCGAAACCAGGCCTGCATAACCCTGCATGGCTGTTTCCTCCATGAATTTCATCATTCTGGCAGTCTCCTCTGCCAGTTCATTGACCGCATTCATAACATCTGCACTCACCTGTTGGACTTGCTCTGCTGCCATGGCAGAATCTGTCGCAAGTTTACTGATTTCACTTGCAACTACTGCAAACCCACGTCCTGCATCTCCAGCCCTTGCCGCCTCAATGCTGGCATTCAGGGAAAGCAGATTGGTCTGATCCGTAATGTTGATAATATCTGATGTGAGTTTACCGATTTGCTCGACAGCTTTTGATTTTTCAAGCTTATCATATACACTTTCCGATATTCTGACTGCATGCTGCTTCGCCTGTGTCTGTTCTGCAATGGCTTTTTCCTTAATCTCATACGCACTCATTTTGATTTCCGAAGACAAAGTTCCTCCTTCACCCGCCTGTCGGCTGATATTCTCTATAAATTTATAAACTTCATTTATAGATTCATTTATCCTCTTCGTGGAATCAAACGTCTCTTTCATGGTTGCATTCATTTGTTCCATTGTCGCAGAAACTTCCACAACACTCTCCTGCGTATTTTTAAAGCGGGCTACCACGTTCTCTGACGAGGCATTCAGTTTGACAGAACTATCAAAGATACTTGTCATCACCTTCCTCATATACATAAGCAGTTCATTGACATGCCCTGCAATAACCTCCACCTCATCTCCCGTCATTACCTGTATTGATTTTGTTAAATCTCCATTACTGTTCGCGATATCATATATGCACTTGTCCACATCACCCAGACTCTTGGTAATCCGTCCGATAATGATTTGAAATAGAAAACATGCTAAAACTACACATACAATTCCAACCATTCCCACTACTGCCATTGTCCTGTTCACTCCAGCTTTCACATTATTGGCATCGTAGTCACAGCCCAGCACCCCTACCTGCTCACCAGCACGGTTGCATACAGGCATATATACCGTAATGACAGCCCCTTTATCTGTTGATATGATTTTTTCATTATATACAATCTCTCCCATAAATGCCTTTTCCAGCACTTGATCCACCTGGTTATATTCCATGCCGAATGATATCCGTTCGTTTTCCTTTAAGTCCATCATATAAAAAATATGTTCACCGTCTGTGTACAACAAATACATATCTATTACTGGTGCCCCCTCTATAACCGGAATAATAGAATTCCGAACAGCATTATATGGTGCAGAGCCCTCACTATTTTCCGGGATTTTTTCCACTAAATTCCCGTCTGTCTGTGCCACAGCGCGTGCAGCAATATATTCGGCAACCTGTCCGCCTGTATTGGTCATATTGGTTTCCATCTGCCACTTAAAAATCAATGCCATACAAATACAGACGCAAATAACAACCAATGTGGTCGGAACAATAATTTTTACTTTTATACCTGCTTTCCTATTTTTTCTTTTCATCTGTGCACCTCCTGTTTTCTCATTTCATCTTATGTTCTGCAACTCTGATTCGATAGCACTATTCCGTCTTTCTAATCATACAAATCCGTGCTTTTTCTTTTCATCACTAGCAATCCGGTCTTTCCTGCCTTATAATGAATCATAAAAATAAGTTAAAATGATGGGTTAAAATAACAAACTAATGAAACACTTAACTTAAAAGGAGATTTTCTTTATGGCTATTAAGATACGGACAAAAAAGAACCAGCAGTCTTCATATTCCTTAGTTGAAAATGTTAAATTCCTGATCTTTCTTGCTCTTTTTATTATCGGAATCAATGTCCTGATCAGTGCAATCTGCATTATCAATATACAAAGGCAAAATTTTGAAGCCATTCAGAATTCTGTTGAGCTTTTCCTGCAGGAAAACTCTACAAACCTGAACGCGATACAGCATTTTATACAGTGGACAATATTGAAGGAGCTTCTCCTTGAGGAGATTGAAGGGACGGACAACGATTATGAACAGTCGCTGGCCATGGAAGCACTCCGGATACGGGGGGTAAACCAACAGTATGCAACCGGATATGAATATCACTATTTTGTATATCTTGCCGAACAAGATTTGTTTTTTAACGCCTCACAAATGACATTGCCCTATTATGATTATTTAAAAGTCAAGTCTTTTGTCATTGATTATGCAACTACCGAAAAAAGGCCATCATTTTCATGGAGATTTACAGAATTGGATGGTATTGTTTATATGTATAATATTCTGACTTACAATAACAGGACATTTTGTGCCTTTACAAAAATGACTGACCAGTTTGCTGCGCTTTCTGACCTGGAATTAGGAAAACAAGGATATTACCTTATATCCGATTTGGACGGGAATACCCTGCTCTCTGATCCTGTTCTTGAAAATAATGCAGATTCCGGTCTTTTTTATTCATTACACATCTTTCATGGCAGTGATTATGACCTGCCTTACAATATTTTGCTTTATTCGGATAACTTTCACAATTATGGACATCTTTTTCTCTTCCAGTTATTTGTGATTGTGACCTCCACCTGTGTATGTATCATTCTCTCAGCTTTTATCGTTAATATGTATCAGAAAGTAATTAAACCAATCGCCGCCTTTTCTGCCAATTTGGAAAAGCTAAATGGGGAAAATGACCTTCTTGACCTTCAAAGCAGCCAGGTACGGGAGCTGGAACAGACAAACACACAATTTAAGAATTTGATTTGCCAGATAAAAAAATTGAAGATCAATGTATATGAGAACGAATTGGAAAAGAAACGTTTCCAGATCACCTTTTTGCAGCACCAGATCAGACCACACTTTTATCTGAACTGTCTGACTACGATTGGCAGTATGGCACAGCTTGAAGATTATCAGAACATTGAATCCATGGTACTTTTTACTTCACGTTATCTTCGGTATTTATTTCAGGCAGATAAGGATTTTGTACGGCTTGAATATGAGTTGGCACATATTCAGTCATACCTTGATATACAGCAGCTGCGGTTGGGATCATTTGTCACATACAGGTGCAGCATTGACAGTGAACATAAAAATGCCCTGATCCCGCCACTGCTTCTGATCACCTTTGTGGAAAACACAATAAAATACAATCCATCTGCCAATGACACGCTGCAGATACAGATTTTAGTTACAAAAGAATTTTTAGAGGACAATCCCTATTTAAAAATTGATATTGCCGACTCCGGACAAGGATTTCCCCAGGATGTTCTTGACGGTCTTCTGAAAAAAGCAATCAATTTAGAAAACAGGACTCATGTAGGTATTCCAAACAGTATACGGCGCTTAAATCTGCTCTATGGAGAAAATCATAAAATTCGCTTTTTCAATGAAAAGCAGGGAGGCGCACATATACAATTAACAATACCTTATCAGGTTTCGGAGGTATAAAAATGAAAATACTGCTTATAGATGATGACCGTTTTGTCATTGCCTCACTTATGAAAAATATCGACTGGGCAGCACTAGGATTTGATAAAGTTCTGACTGCATATAACATTACGGACGCAAAGGAGATCTTATCCCACAATCATGTAGACTTATTGTTGAGCGACATTGATATGCCAAATGGCAATGGTTTGGAGCTTCTAACATGGATCCGCCAGAATCATAACGATATGCCTGTTATTTTATTAACAAACTATGCAGATTTTGACTATGCCCAGAAAGCACTCAGCCTTAAAACTTTTCATTACTTTTTAAAGCCGATTGAATCTGGTAAGCTGACATCAATCATCAAAGATGCCACACTTCAACTTACCAGGCAAAATAACCAACTGGCTAAAAACTGTGAAATCTTCTGGCATTCTTTTCTTCATGAGGAGATTTCCGACCAGAACGATGTATTGTTCCAGTATTTTACTAATGCGCAATTGCCATATAGCGAAACAGATTACTTTGTTCCTGTTATATTTGACCTGTTTCCATACCATCTGACACCTGAAAACCTGCTGGACAGTCCGTTTGCAGACCACGGCCATCAAATTGGCTATATGAGATCTACCTTCAAAACAGTTTTTATCGAGCAGCTTACTCCTTCCAATGTCTTTTTAGAGTATAATGCTGCTTCCGCCCGATATCTTGCAATTTTTAAACTGGAGAATAAAGAAATTCCACCACTTCTGACAATGAATTGCGAACGCTTTACCTACACTGTTTCTACAGAAATGTCATGCAGTCTGAATGCTTTTATCGGGATTCCTTCACCCATCGGATCCTTTCGGATTCATTTAAAGGAACTTCGCGCAATGGCCGCAAACGTTCTGGATTGTACAGAACATGTCCAGCTGCTCTCTGAGTATCAGCCATCATTTGCCGAGTATCCCTCCTGTGATATCGAAACGCTTGAACTTTACTTAAAAAATCTGCAATATGCTGCTTTTTTGGATTATTGCAGCCGGTATCTGAAACGCTTATCCAGCACCAACAGCTTACATGCTGTATCACTGAATAGCTTTCAGATTGATGTCTCACAGATATTATATGCATTTTTACTGACAAAGGGAATTCTTGCCAATAAACTCTTTCATGATGATACTTATCACATTCTTTCCAGGAATGCTAGGAATTCCATTTATGACATGAATATGTATCTTCAGTATATTATCCGTCTTACCGAAAATTATCTGGCAGAACAGAAATCGGATAAATCCATCGCAAAATCTATACAGGATTATATAGACCAGCATTATTCTGAGGATATTAGAAGCAGTGTCCTGACGGACATATTTTACCTGGACCCCGACTATGCTTCCAAGCTGTTTAAAAAGGAACTCGGGATTTCTTTTAAAAATTATCTGATACAAAAACGGATTGAAGTTGCGAAGGACCTGCTGGTAAATACCGATCTGCCAGTCAATACGGTTGCCGATAATGTGGGGTATGGAAATTATTCTTATTTTACACGCATTTTTAAGAAAATGATTGGTATGACGCCAATTGAATATAGAAACCAAATCAGAAACTGAATAACCAACCTTAAAGACGGACGGTGCTGCCAAAATACAGACAGCACTGTCTTCCATCCTTTTCCATGTACACATCAAAAAACCTTATACCTTTGCCGGATCACGGCCTGGTTGTTTTTTGAAACAATCTTTGCAATGCGATCTTTCTTAGGACAGGAGTCCAGTCCGTAAGCCGCCACTCCCGGTTCGGACTCCCCCTCCGCCTTATATGTTCTTGTGTTTTTCCAGCAAATGTTATAAAATAACATTAACGTTCATAGAAAGAAAATTCTGTGGAAAATATTGAACGGACCAAAAAGATTTGTCTTACATAATAGGAGGGAGTCATTTATGGACTTAAAGAATTTTAAATGGACAAGGGAACCGCAGGAATACAAAATAGAGAATGACCGAATTGAAATAATCACCAAACCGCATACAGATCTGTGGCAGAGGACATATTACCATTTTCAGAACGACAATGCACCCGTCCTGCAAATGGAAACGGAAGAAAAATATTTCAGTTTTGTGGTCAGGACAGAATTTGATGAAAGTCACCACAGGTTTGACCAATGCGGCATTGTAATGTATTTGGACAGCGAAAACTGGCTGAAAGGCTCTGTGGAATATGAAAATGATCAATACCAGCATCTGGGAAGTGTGGTAACAAATAATGGTTATTCAGACTGGGCAACTACCGTTATCGACGCTTCCGTAAAATCAATGTGGTATCGTTTCAGCCGACGGGAAGATGATTACTGTATCGAATGTTCATCAGACGGGATAACATTTCATCAAATGCGTATCTGCCATATGCACAGAGGAGACGGCAAAATACAGTTTGGCATCTATGCCTGTTCACCCGAAGAATCTTCTTTTAAGGCGGTATTCTCAAATATGCAGGTGATGGATTGCCAGTGGAAAGCGCATGACGGGCAGCAGCCGGATTAATTATTTCTGACTCTTCCGGCACAGGAAAGGCAGCCCAAAGAACAACACAAAGAAAGGAACTCATAATATGTTAAAGAAATGGTGGCACAATACGATCGGATACCAAATTTATCCCAAGAGCTTCCAGGACACAGATGGAAACGGTATTGGGGATCTAAAAGGTATCACTGCACATCTGGATGATTTAGCCGACTTGGGAATCAACGTCATCTGGATCTGCCCTATCAACAAATCGCCAATGAAGGATCATGGATATGATATTTCTGATTACGAGGATATCGATCCCATGTTTGGAAGCAAAAGCGACCTCCAGGAACTGATTCAGGAAGCGGACAAACGCGGAATCAAAATCCTCATGGATCTGGTCGTAAACCATACTTCCGTCGAACATCCCTGGTTCCAGAAAGCTTTGAAGGATCCCTATGGGGAATACGGAAAATATTATATCATCCGGGAAGGACAGAACGGTCAGGAGCCCAACAACTGGCGCTCTATCTTCGGCGGAAGCGCATGGGAACCAATCGGCAATACCAACCTTTACTACCTGCATCTTTTCACCAAATGGCAGCCAGACCTGAATTGGGAAAATCCCGCTTTGCGGAAAAATATCTATGATATGGTAAACAGATGGCTTGACATGGGAATCAGGGGATTTCGTATCGATGCAATCAGTCATTTAAAAAAGGATTTTTCCTACCGGAATCTGCCCGCTGATGATGCAGACGGATATGTGAACGGTTTTCCTTATTTCAGCAATGTCGATGGAATTGGTGTTTTTCTGAAAGAATTAAAAGAAAATACATTTCAACGCTATGACGCCATGACAATCGGTGAGGTAGACGAGGGTCTTCCACCAGAAATGCTCACGGACTTTATCGGGGAAAATGGTTATTTTTCAACTATCTTTGATTTTTGCCATTCCGAGTTTCATGTCAACTCTGCAAAATGGAAGGACACACCTGTGGAGATGATCAATGCGTTGCGTGACTGCCTGTTTGCAAAGCAAAAAAATATCAAAGGAAGCGGAATGCTATGTAATTATCTGGAAAATCATGATCTTTCCCGCGCAGTGGAACGTTTTATTCCAAAAGAAGATATTGATTTTTATAGCAAATCCATGGTAGGAGGAATCAATTTCTTCATGCCGGGAATCGTATTTCTCTATCAGGGACAAGCGATTGGCATGATGGACTACCCAAAAGAGCGCATAGAAGATTTCAAAGATCCAACTACATTCAGCCTGTACAACGAGTATCTCAAAAAAGGAATGTCAGAGACAGAATCCCTGGCACAAATTAACCTGGAATGCCGGGAACATGCGCGGATACCCATGCAGTGGAACGCCGATCCATATGCCGGATTCTCCAAATCCGAGCCATGGTTCGCAGTCAATCCGAATTATGGACAGATAAATTATGCCTCCCAGAAAAACGACCCGGATTCTCTTTATTCCTTCTACAAGAAGATGATAGCACTCAGAAAATCCGAAGAATATCAGGAATTATTTATCTATGGGGATTTTACTCCAATATATGAATCGAAACCAGGAGTGATCGGATATGAGCGCAGCCTCAATGGACAAAGAGTTATGATCATCAATAATGCAAAATCAGAAGAAACAGTTCTTCCAGCATTGGGAGCCATCAGAAAAGTATTGTTGTCAAATTATGAGAATGTCACATTGCAGGACGATATCATCAGATTACAGAGATATCAGCTGCTCGTATTGGATTGTGTTTGATCTAGGATATTGTACCACAGATAACTTGTTTCGGAAATTACAGCTGATAATATGTATAACAGGGTGTGTAAAATAAAGGTTCTTCCGTACATATCCGTAAAAGTGTTTGCTTGCCATGCCAAATAGGTGTATAATGT
>CAMWMM010000202.1 GCA_947175285.1 uncultured Lachnospiraceae bacterium | reverse complement strand
TTTCGGATGTGGCTCCGCTGGCTTTTTTTATTTTTACACTGGTTATATAGGATGCGGATATTTTTTTTACCGGAAGGAAAGGACGATAAAGGATAAGGGAATCCTCTGTAATAACGCATTTCCACAGCAGTACATAAATGCACAGAAAGATACATAAAAGTTCAAAACAATAAAAAATGAGAAAAGCTAAAAGATTTAAATAAAGGCATAAGCCGTCGATAATGCCCCAAATGATACTTAGGGAAATGGACACAATTAAATATGCCGGCGATGGCGCTACGGTAAAAATGATGTTTTTAGGTGAAAAATGTTTTTTCTGCCACAGCAGCTGCAAGCTTGCGGTGAGGATTAGCAATAAAATGAATGCAGCTGCCAAGACGCCTACTGTAATTTTGTCCATTTACATATCCCCTTATTTGTACTTAATGCTTCTTTTATTTTATAGCAAACCTTGCCGTTTTTCTATAGAAAGATGCTTGTAAGCCGCAATCTGTTTTCATTTGTTCGTTTTCGCCAAGCTGCCACTGGTAAAAACAGATATGAGATAGTATAATAATAGAGATATATGTACAGGCAACAGAAAGGCATGGTATTTGCATGCAGAAACTGAATGAAGAAATAAAGACAGGGCAGCTTAAGCAGGTATATCTGCTTTATGGAGAGGAAGATTATCTTCGCAGGCAGTATCGGGATAAATTAAAGAACGCGCTGTTAGGAGACGGCGATTCCATGAATTATCACTACTTCGAGGGAAAAGATGTTCCGGTAGGAGAGGTGATAGATTTGGCGGAAACACTGCCTTTTTTTGCTGACAGACGTGTCATTATAATAGAAAACAGCGGTTTGTTCAAAAGCGGGGGAGAGCAGCTTGCGGAATATTTAAAAGAACCATCCGATACCGCATTTTTTGTTCTGACGGAAAGGGAAGTGGATAAGCGCAGCAAGCTTTTTAAGGCAGTGTCGGCAAAAGGACGTGTCATAGAATGTACCGCACAGGATGAAATGATTCTAAAACGCTGGGTGATTGGTATCCTGAAAAAAGAAAATAAGAAAATGACGGAGCGGGATTTGGAATTTTTTCTGGAAAAAACCGGAACCAACATGGAAAACATCAGTAAGGAACTGGAAAAACTTGTCTGCTACCGCATGGAAGAAGAAATTATTACGAGAGAGGATATTGAGGAAATCTGCGTCAGACAGGTGAATAATCAGATTTTTGATATGATAAATGCTATTGCCGATAAAAGGCAGAAAGTAGCCATGGAGTTGTACTATGATTTACTGACGTTAAAAGAACCGCCTATGCGGATTCTCTTTCTTCTTGCAAGACAGTTCAATTTATTATTGCAGGTCAAGGAATTAAAGAAAAAAGGATATCCCGCTAAAATCATTGGGGAAAATGTAGGACTGCCGGAATTTATCGCCGGAAAATATGTGAGCCAGTCCGAAAAATTTTCCACAAAAAATCTGCGCATGGCGGTAACGGACTGCGTGGAAGCCGAAGAAGCGGTAAAAACGGGAAAAATGAACGATGTTTTGAGTGTGGAGCTTTTACTTGTAAAATACAGCGTTTGATATTGAGAAGGGTGAAGTGATATGGGTGTGAGTAAGAGGAAAAAAATGTGCCTGACGGGAAGATTGGTCATGGCGATTCTTCTTGGCATTTCTATTGCCGCCGGAGTACATATATACTGCGGAGCGGTGATGGTATGCGAAGCTAAAACGGGCGAGACACTGCGTATAGATGATAAGACCGAAAAAGAAGTGGAAGAGTTTGCCGTGGCATTCTATGAAGCGCATACGAAAGAAGATATTTACACCTTACAGGACTATGTGGAGGATAAAGAGAGTCTGCCGGAACATCTGCTTGTATATGAAACGGCATTTTCCTGCGGCACGTTAGGATATGACAATATTGAGGCATCCGCTTATCCGTTGGATAACGGGGAATACTGGCTGGCTATCGTGTGCAGTGATATGATAGTAGAAAATATGGATATCGGCTTGCCGGGAGCGGAGGGGTATGTAATACACAGGAAGCAGGACGGCAATATGTTGATTGTGTTGGAACCGGATACGTTAGGTGATTCCTTTCCGGATACACTGATAGAAAACATGCGAAGCCTGATGCTGTGTGACGAGATTGTGGAAATGGTGACAAAGCAGGGAGTCAGATATAATGAGATTCTTGCGGAGAACGAAGATATTGCGCAATGGGTCCTGTCTCTTTCGGACGCTCTTTCTAAAGCGCGTTTAGAAGCCATATCAGATAAGGATACAAAAGAAGAAAGCGGGCTGTATACGGTCAAAAAGGGCGACTGTCTCTGGGATATAGCGGAAGCCGAACTTGGAGACGGTATGTACTGGACGCGGATTTATCAGGAATATCAAGATGTGATAGGCGATAATCCGGATTTGCTCTTTGTAGGAATACAGATACGAGTTGACAAATAAAAGTTGGCAGATGATTGCTGAGGAAAGGAGCATGACTAAAAGATGTTTAGCATTATATGGATGATTGTGTTAGGATATATTATTTATAAAGTAGTTCGTCAGAAAAGAGAGGAAAACGGCGGTGGAAATAGAACTGTCGGGGGAGCGCCGACAAACGGCGTACCGAATGGGAACCCGCCTGTTCATGCCGGACAGCGGTTTGCTAAACAGGCACAACAGCCGCAGCAGATGCAGCAAAGACAGACACAGCAAGCGACACAAAGACAGTCGCAGACATCACAACAGAGCTCTACTATGGCGTATCTGGAGGAAAAAGCGAAGCAGGACGAAATCGAGCATGCAAGGGAAAAACAGGAAGAGGCCAGACGGCTTCATCAAAACTACGGAGGACTTCGCGCAGCGGAAAGACTCTATGAGGGCGACAGCGTACCGAACGGAAAAAGATGCGTTGTCTGTGCATACTGCGGCGCTGAAAATCTGGTCCCCATGGTTGCAAGAGAAAAATACAGTTGTTATTTTTGCAGGGAGCCGCTTCGGTAGAAAATAATAAGAAAACGTAAAGGAGTAAAAGCAATGAGTAAAATTGATGAAGTAAGAGCAGAGATGGTTACGGCAATGAAGAACAAAGACAAAGAAAGGAAAGATTCTCTTTCGATGTTATTGTCGGCATTAAAGAACAAAGCAATTGATAAGCGGGCGGATTTAACGGAAGCGGAAGAATTTGAAGTAATCAGCCGGGAAATCAAGCAGACGAAGGAAACGCTTGAAACAGCGCCTGCGGACAGAACTGATATTAAAGAGCAGTGCGAGAAACGTCTTGCGGTTTATCAGGAATTTGCACCGGCACAGATGAGTGAGGACGAAATTAAAAATACAATTAAAGAAGTGCTTGCAGAGCTTGGCATTTCGGAGCCTTCCGGCAAAGACAAAGGAAAAGTTATGAAAGAATTGATGCCGAAAGTAAAAGGACGTGCAGACGGTTCCCTTGTGAATAAGCTGGTTGGGGAAATGCTGGGATAACTGCTGACAAGTTTTCCGGTATACAAAACAGAGCAATTATTATTAAGACGTCATTTTTCCTTTATGGTATGATACCAGCATAGGTAAGAAAAAGGAGAGTGACTTTTTATGAAAGATAAATCTATAGTGGAAAATGCGATATCTTATATTGAAAATCATCTGAACGAAGATTTATCTCTGGATGAACTTGCAAAGAATCTGCATTATTCTAAGTTCTATCTGGAACGCATTTTTGCAGAAAACTTGGATTGTACTGTTTATCGCTATATTAAAGAACGCCGCTTAGCGGAGGCAGCGCGAAAACTGATTGAAACAGATAAGCCAATTGTAGAGATTGCGTTGGAAGCGCGTTATAGTACGCAGCAGGCATTTACGCTGGCGTTCAGGAAACGGTATTTATGTACTCCGCAGAACTATCGGAAAAAATCACTTTCTCATTCCGTTATTTCCTGTTATACAATGCAGAGGAGGATTGCCGCATGAGCATGATACCTTATGTTGTAGAACAGACGAGCAGAGGGGAAAGAAGCTACGATATTTTTTCCAGACTTCTGTCTGACAGAATTGTTTTCCTTGGCGAAGATGTTAATGATACTACGGCGTCTCTGGTTGTAGCACAGATGTTGTTTTTAGAAGCGCAGGATGCGGAGAAAGATATCCAATTATATATTAACAGTCCGGGCGGCTCCATCT
Source organism: uncultured Lachnospiraceae bacterium (assembly GCA_947175285.1). Next base: position 4,106 of record CAMWMM010000202.1, on the reverse strand, counting down.
CAGCGGGATTTGCCATTTATGACACCATGCAGTTTATCAAGTGCGATGTGGCAGTGACATGTATCGGGCTTGCCGCCAGCTTTGGTGCTTTTTTACTGGCGGGGGGTACGAAAGGAAAGAGAAGTGCATTGCCTAATGCGGAAATTATGATACACCAGCCCGCTATACATGGAAACGGAGTGCAGGGGCAGGCAAGCGATATCAGGATTGTATCGGAGCATTTACAGCGCAGTAAGCAGCGGTTGAATCGTATTCTGGCTGAAAATACGGGGCAGCCCATAGAACGGATTGCCGCTGATACGGAGCGGGATTATTATATGTCCGCGCAGGAAGCGTTGGAATATGGGATTATTGATACTATTATTGAAGAAAAGAGATAAGAAGGGGGAATTTTATGTACATTTGCACGGAAATGGGAAGTCAAGTCTGGCTCCATGCAAAGCCGGTGACAGGTGACGTTTGCATGGAGTAATCATAGTCACCTTATAATTTCATTGGCTTTGTATCTTGACTATTATAATCAAGGAGGAAGCTTGAATGAAATATATAAATGCTGCTATGCTTCTTCCCGATGAATTAGTTAAGGAATTGCAAGGATACATACAGGGCGGTTATATATATGTTCCTGCAATTCATGAGCAACGAAAATGTTGGGGAGAGTTATCTGGTTATCGAAAGGAACTGCATCAGAGAAACAGCAGAATCATTGAGGAATACAAAAATGGCATTTCCATAGAGGAACTTGCCGAAAGATATTATTTGTCTATTTATGCTATTCGTAAGATAATATATCATAGTTAAAAAGAGACTGCAGAAATGCAGTCTTTTTTTAACTTCTATTGTACAAAATATTACCGAAGTGTTTGGTATATTGAGTATGCCGGATATACTTTATAAAATGGTTGCAGACGGAAGTTACTTATAGTTTGAAAGAGGAGAAATCGTGATGCCTATTTTATCAAAGAGGTCGGATACTGCTAAACATATAAAGCAAAAGCCTGCTTATAGTTTAGGGCAAAACATTGCATACATGGTATCGCTTGCATGGAGTCAGCGGCGCAGTGTGATTTTGCTTGCTTTGGCAATGTTGGCTGCTGCAATTCTGTTCAATCTAACACAACTTTTTATTGTGCCGTCTATACTCGGTGCTGTTGAAGATAAAGTTTCCGTAGCAGAACTTATGGTAATCATACTCTTATTTACAGGCGCACTGATATTGTTAAGCGCAGCCAGTGCGTACCTTTCATCATGTGCACAGTTTGGGCGTATTGAAGTTCGCCTTATCATCGGTTCCATGATTCAGAATAAGGCGCTGACTATGTCGTATCCTGATATTGAGAATCAGGATGTCCGAAAGAAAATGGATAAAGCTTCTATGCTTGTTTCCAGCAACACGGCTGCTACGGAAGCCGTTTGGACAACATTGATGAATCTGTTAAAAAACACAGTTGAATTTATGATATATCTCTCTTTGCTTACGACTCTTAATCCGTTTATGATTATTGCCGTTTTAATCACAACCATTGTCAGCTTTTTAGTGAGTAATTATCTTAATGGCTGGGGATACCGGCACAGAGATGAAGAGTCGGAGTATTCCCGCCGTATGAATTATCTCAGTGAAAAATCCCGGGATTATACATTGGCAAAAGATATCCGTATTTTTGAAATGGCTGGTTGGATAGAGGATGTGTTTGGCAGAACGCTGAATCTGTACCGTGGTTTTGCAGCACGTGGGGAACGTGTCTATGTTTGGGGCGATATCATAGATGTAATACTTGCATTTATGAGAAACGGTATTGTCTATCTTTTCCTGATCCGGGCTGTGCTTAGAGGTGAAATGTCCGCCGCGCAGTTCGTGTTGTACTTTAATACGGTGAATGTTTTTACAAGCGGCATAGGCAAGATTATGACCGACTTCTCAGTCCTTCAGAAACAAAGCCTTGATATCTGCGCAGTCAGGGAATTTCTGGATTTTCCTGAAACATTTAAGATGGAGGAAGGCGTCTCCATAACTCCGAATTTGAATATTCCGTATCAGATTGAGCTGCGGGATGTTTCTTTCCGCTATCCGGAAACTGAGAAGAATACGCTTTCTCATATCAACTTGATTATCAGACCGGGAGAAAAGTTAGCAGTTGTTGGTTTAAACGGCGCCGGAAAAACTACACTCATTAAACTTATATGCGGTTTTTTGGATCCTACGGAAGGAAAAGTGCTGTTAAATAATACCGACATCAGAACATACAATCGTAGGGATTATTATCGGCTTTTTTCCGCAGTATTTCAAGATTTTTCAGTTCTTGATGTGACAATTGCCGAAAATATCGTGCAGACTGATGAAAATATAAATACGGAGTTAATGGAGCGATGCATTAATCTTGCAGGACTTTCGAAAAAAATCGATAGTCTGCCTAACGGTGTAGAAACGCACATAGGTAAGGTGTTTGAAGATGGCATTCAGCTGTCGGGAGGGGAATTACAGAGGTTGATGCTGGCGCGGGCTTTATATAAGAATGCTCCGATTATCGTTTTAGATGAACCGACTTCTGCACTTGATCCAATTGCCGAGAGCGAAATATATAACAAATACAGTGAACTTACGGATGGTCGAATGGCTGTTTATATTTCACATCGTCTTGCCTCTACCAGATTTTGCGACCGTATTATATTGATTGAAGAAGGTCGTATAGATGAAGAGGGAACACATGATGAATTAATTAGCCGAAATGGGCATTATGCAAATCTTTTTGAGATGCAAAGCAGATATTATCGAGAAGGAGAAAGTGGAAAATGATGCGTCTTACTTTGCGTGGATTTAGGGTCTGGTGGAGAGAGAATCCCAAGCTGCTGTTATCCATACTGATATGCGGAGTTGTCTCTGCCGTGACGCCGTATGTAGATATTTGGCTGTTGGCTCGTCTTGTAGATGAGATTGCCGGAGAGGGTAATCAGCAAACGCTCACAGCATATGTATTGACATTAATGAGTATGGGGGCGATATTTTCACTGCTCTGTGCGGGATTGACAAGGTGGAAGAATGTCCAGCTGGCATGTCTTTGGCATACTCAGAATAAAGTGTTCACTCAAAAGTTGCTGTCAATGGATTTTGCGGATATGGATGATAGCCATGTACAGGAACTTCGTTCCCGGATATGGCAAAATACAGATTCAGGAGGATGGGGATTATATAAGCTTATTTATAGTTTTGATGCGATTGTCAGGTCTGTTATGTCCATAATCAGCGCACTCCTGCTAACTGCGTCACTATTTGTATTGCCAGTCACAGAAGGCAGCGGAGGGCTAACGATACTTAATCGTCCTGTTTTTATTCTGCTTATGATGGCGGTCATGTTTGGTGTCACGCTTGCTGCCCCTCTGCTATCTGTCAAAGCGGGCTCTTACTGGGTAAAGTATGCGGATGAAAATCAGCTTGGCAACAGGCTTTTCGGTTTTTGGTTCGGTGATCTCGGGAATGACCGTTCGAAGACATTAGATGTACGCATTTACCGTCAGGATATTCTGAGCAGAAAATATTTGAAAAAGTATAATCCATTTATTCCAACTTCAAAGCTGGCTAAAGCATCAAGAAGGGACATGGGAGGATATCAGGCTTTATCCGGAGCTGTGTCGCAGATATTTGTCGGGGCTGCATATATTTTTGTCTGCCTAAAGGCGCTGGGAGGAGCTTTCGGTGTGGGACGGATTGTGCAATATGTGAGCGCCATTATCGCATTATCCGAGGGCTTGTCTATGCTGATTGAGACAGTAGGTGATTTAAAGAACAATATCTCCTTTTTACGTACAGTGTTTGAATTTTTAGATATACCAAACAAAATGGAGCGGGGAGATATGGCTGTCTCAGTTAAGGATATCAGCCAACACAGCGGCCAAGGTTATGATTTTGAATTTCGGAATGTCTCTTTTAAATATCCCGGTCAGGAGGATTATGCACTGCGTAATGTATCGATGACGTTCCATATAGGACAGAGAATGGCTGTAGTGGGAACGAACGGAAGCGGGAAAACTACTTTTATTAAGCTGTTGTGCCGGCTGTATGATCCGACCGAAGGGGAGATACTGCTGAATGGAATTGACATACGAAAATA
>CAMWMM010000201.1 GCA_947175285.1 uncultured Lachnospiraceae bacterium | reverse complement strand
TTGCGCTCATGGAGTTCCCACAAACGATACAGCTTTTCAAGAGACGTCCCTGCCGGTGTTTCTGAAACAACAGGGTATCCATAATTCACCCATTCCTCACAGACATCGGCAATATTCTCTTTATTCACCGCTATAACGGCAAAATCCGCTTTAAACCGTTCACATTCTTTTAAAGATGTTGTTGCCTGAATCCCTGTTTTGGCACGCATTTTCGCTACTTTTTCTTCGCTGCGGCAAAAGAACATGGCACGAAACTGCTGCGGATACGTGTTGGCAATGCGTGCATAAAATTCCGCCCGAAAACCGGAACCGACAATAATATAAGATAGTGCTTCCATAGTTTGCGCTCCTTTACTCAAAAGAAATTTTGTCAATCACTTAATAATACACGTTTTCTCTCAATCATTTCATCAATTCTCTCAATATATCCTGCAACATCCTTCACCGTGTCGCACCGTTCAATCCTTCCGTCGCCATATACCCTCTTAGTAACCGTTCCTGCGCCAAGGGCTATGATACTTTGCATTTCCTCCATAATTAAGATGTTATAGATGCCATATTTTCCCTCTTTGGCATAACCAACGTTCTCAAAATTTCCGGACATATTTTTCTGTCTGTACAAATAATACGGCGCCATTCCCATTCTTCTTGCACCCTCTTCGGCAATCCGCATCGTTTCGTCAGTGTTATGTAAACCATCTATTCCATTTTCCAAAATCCACTGTGACAGTTTCGACGCCCGCTTCACGGCAAGGGAATGTACGGTCAGACTATCCGGCATAAGCTTTTCTATTGCAGTAATAGTTGCTTTCACATCCTCTTCTTTTTCTCCGGGAAGTCCGAGAATGATATCCATATTGATATTGTCAAAACCTGTTTCTCTTGCCATATGAAAAGCATCTATAACCTGCTCTACCGTATGCTGTCTTCCGATATATTTTAACGTTTCCTGCTTCATTGTCTGCGGATTGACAGAAATTCTTGTCACGCCGTGCTTATATAATACGGAGAGTTTTTCTTTCGTAATACTGTCCGCGCGCCCTGCTTCCACCGTAAATTCCTGTACCGTAGAAAAATCAAAGGAAGCTTTCAGTTTAGAAAGAAGCCTGTCCAGTTCATCCGCTGATAAAGAAGTAGGTGTGCCGCCGCCAATATAAACGGTATCCAATGTCTTATGGTGATAGAGATCTGCAATATAGTCAATCTCTTTTTCCAATGCGTCCAGATAATCTGTTATTCTCTCTTTCCACAGACTGACCGGAAAAGAGGTAAAAGAACAATACAGACACGTTGTCGGACAGAACGGAATCCCGATATATAAGCTGTAGCCGTTTTCGTAATGAATAGGTTTTAGGATTGCCATTTCCCGTTTCGCAATTTCTATACTGAGTTCTCTCTTCGGCGTACTTACCAAATGCTCATTTTGCAAAAACAGGTTAATCTCTTCTTCACTCTTCCCCTGCTCTAACATACTCATGGCAATTTTCGTCGGACGTATACCCGTCAGGTTTCCCCACGGCAGAGAAATGCCGGTTTCTTCGCACAGGGAGGTATAAAAGAAACGCTTGAAGGCATTTTTATAATCCGTATCTTTTACTGCCTTAGCTTGCCATATATGCTGCCTGCCTTCTTCAACAGCTCTATTATCTTCAGTAACACTATTATTCCCATGATTCAGAAAAGTAAGAAGCACTTTATCCTTATCAAAGAATATTTCTATTGCTACGGGTTCCTCTAACAGTTTCCTGTCTTTTACAACAGAATCAGGCGTTAATACCCTGACCTCCTTTTCCGGGTAAAACGCCTTTACAAGAGAATGAATATCATATTCATATTGTGCTTTGTTGGATTTAACGATTAACATACTTTTTTCATCCAAGGAAAGTAATCACATGGAGCCCTTTCTTTGCCGTTTCATTAAAAAATTCTTTCAGAGCGTCAAAATTTTCCCATACATACCGGAAAAATAATTCCTCATCCTCATTTTCCATCACCGGATATACTTCATTCTCCGCCATGTCCTTCATGCTGAATTTTTCTCTAAATGCTGCTTCATCCCAGCCTTTCATTGCCTCTGCCAGTTGTGATACCACTTCTTTTGGCAGCAGACGCGCCGGTCCGTATCCCATGTCTTCCTCATTGACAGGTTCACCGCCCAGAATAAGCTGTGCAAGAATATTATCTTCCGGAACCTCCCACACTTCTCCTGTCAATGTATAGTGAATGGCATGCCATGATTTATCAATACACATAAGCTCATCCTCATGTTCTCCACGATACATAAATTCTCCCGAATCCCCCTCCATTAACTTCCGCACCATATCATCATCTGCCGGAAAATAATAACCAATCATACTCATATGTATTTTCTCCCTTCTTTATACTCTATTAACTTATCATACACTATACGGAATCCGATGTCTAAGGAATTGTTTTAAAAAATTTAACAATTCCTGCAAATTGCTTCGCAATTAGCAGGAATTGCATAAACATCCCTAAATTTTATTAAACGGCTCCTTATAACATGCCACACTGCCGAGTTCCTCTTCAATCCGAAGCAGCCTGTTATACTTAGCGACACGGTCGCTTCTGCAGGGCGCTCCGGTCTTAATCTGTCCTGCGTTTACCGCCACGGCAAGGTCTGCGATAAACGTATCCTCCGTTTCACCGGAACGGTGCGATACTACCGCTTTATATCCGTTTTTATGCGCCATCTCAATCGCTTCCATCGCCTCGGAAACCGTACCGATTTGATTCACTTTTACTAAAATGGCATTCGCCACCTGCAGTTTTATTCCCGCATCCAGCCGCTTTGTATTCGTTACAAAAAGGTCGTCTCCGACAAGCTGGATTTTTTCTCCAAGCGCTTTCGTCAAAAGCTGCCATCCATCCCAATCATCTTCAAACAGACCGTCCTCAATTGAAATAATCGGAAAACGTTCCACGAGATTCTCATAATAGGAAACCATCTCGGCAGCGCTTCTTCTGACCTCCTGTCCGGTCATCTGCGATTCACCCGGAAAATAATAAGTGTCGGATGTTTCATCATACAATTCGCTTGCCGCAGCGTCCATGGCAATCTTGATATCCTGACCCGGCGTATATCCTGCCGCCTTAATGGAATCCACAATTAACTCCAGCACTTCTGCGGCGTCCGATAAAGACGGAGCAAATCCTCCTTCATCCCCCACTCCCGTAGAAAGCCCTCTCTGGTTACAGATTTGTTTCAGGTTATGATAAATTTCCGCACAGATTCTAAGTCCGTCTGCAAAGCTTTCCGCCTGCACCGGCATAATCATAAACTCCTGAAAATCCACCGTATTATCCGCATGTTTTCCACCGTTTAAAATATTCATCATAGGAACCGGTAAAAGTCTGGTATGTGCTCCGCCAAGATAACGGTACAACGGCATCTCAAGCGCCTGTGCACAAGCTCTGGCACATGCCATGGACACACCAAGCATCGCATTGGCTCCAAGATTACTCTTATTGTCGGTTCCATCCTGTTCTATCAAAACACGGTCAATCATCCCCTGCTCAAGCGCATTGAGTCCGAGAATCGCTTCGCGTATTTTCGTATTCACATTTCCTACCGCTTTGGTCGTCCCCAGTCCAAAATAACGTGTTTCCCCGTCACGCAGTTCTACCGCTTCAAACCGTCCTGTACTGGCGCCGCTCGGTACGGCGGCTCTGCCTGTCACCCTGCATCCGCTTGGTTCTTTTTCCACCGTCACTTCCGCCTCTACCGTAGGATTTCCGCGGGAGTCCAAAATCTCCCTTGCATGTACTTCCACAATGCGTAACATTCTCTCCATAAAAAAACCTCCTTCAAATATACCAGTGTATTTTTCCTAGTATGTCCAAAAGAGATATTTTTTATCTGTCTTTTAGAAGAATGCCTGCTTTTGGCATTCTTCGATGTGAAGCTTGAAGTCACTTAGCAAGGTATTTTCAAGCTTAGTGACTTCCTTCACATTTTTATTCCGTACGAATCGCTGCAAGCGGACTTAAACGCATGGCACGAAGCGCCGGGAAAAATCCCGCTATCATACCGACTAACACCGCAAATACAAGAGACATTCCGGCAAGCCAGAATGGAATATAGGATATCGAAGAACCTGCGGCTACCATACCCGATTCGGCGCCTGACGCAATCCTGTTAATCACAATGGATAAAGTATAGCTTAATATAAGACCGATGATTCCGCCGATAAAGCCGATAAATCCTGCTTCCAGTAAAAACAGGGAACGGATATTGCGCAAATCGCATCCTAATACTTTCATCACGCCGATTTCCTTTGTTCTTTCATAAATAGACATCATCATCGTATTCGTAATGCCGATTGCCGCTACGAATAAAGATACCGCGCCGATACCGCCGAGAACCATCTGCACATAGCCAAGTGTCTTCTGTTGGGATTCTATCCACTCCACATTGCTGTATGCATCATATCCCATCTCGGTAAGCAATGTCTGTACCGCTGTAACATTATCCATACTATCGATATTAACGATAATCTGATTATAAAATATTTCCTTATACGGTTTTCCTGTTTTCGTCGTCGGCTGACCCGGAATCGGCTTATTCTTAAAAATCCGTTTCAGTTCCGGAATCATTTTTTCAATATCGCAAAACGTATCCCAGCTATACATTGTCCAGCCATCTTCCGAAGTCTGCTCCACACCACATGCCTCAATCAAATATTTCTTTGGCGGCGCAACCGGTGTTTCCGAATCGTTCCACTGTGACTGCCAGTAGGCATCCGTATCAAAGATAATAAAAATCGGGTCGTTCATTAAATCAATGTCCGGCAGTTCTCCGGTTGACCAATAGTCCGCGCCTGTCTTGGAATTAGAAAAACGCTGCTGAACCTGACTGCCATAAAAAAACTTCAATTCATTGTCCGATGACGTCGGCAAGCTTCCCTCTCCTATTTCTATCGGGAGCTCCGCAAGCGCCTCTACCGGCATCGCGCTGATATACAGATAACACTCATAAACACCATACTTTGCCATTGCCGAAACCTGCATCACAGGATAAGCTGACTCCACATGCTCTAACGCATTAATTGCTTCGAGCAGCTCGTCATCCAGCCTTTTCACTTCCTGTGAACTGTCACCAAAATAATATGGTTCATTGACGGTAATCTGTGTCAGGCTTCCATAAGATTCATACTCTGCTAACAAAGAACGGCTGAGACCAAGTCCTAAAGAAATCATAACAACAATGGAAGCAACACCGATAACAACGCCTAAGACTGTTAAAATTGTCCTGACTTTTCTTTTCCATAGGTTACTGCTGCTCATACGCAGTAAATCAAGGAACTTCATAATATAACCCTTTCCTTTCCACTCACTGCATTAATATCTATATCTATCATCATTATCCTTATCAATCGAAAGCAAATCTTCCGCTAAAAGAAGCGCAGCTTTTTTCTTTTTCCGGAAATATACAAACAGGCAGATACCGACTACCACCGCAACTACCACAATCGCTATTATCGCAATGATAAGACCAATCTTCGAGCCGCCCTCTTCTTCCTCCATTCCCATCATCATATCATCTTCCATCATCATATCATCAAAAAACTCTTCTATAACATACAAAGTAATCTGCTTTGTATCTGTCGTTACATTACCCGCATCATCTTCATAGGAAATTTCCACATTTACAGTGCCGTCATCCATAGTCGCACTTATTCCGGTTAACATAACATCAACATTTCCTGTGTTGCCGGAAGTCAGATTGCCGACAAAAGCCGACGCCTCGTCAATAGAATCCGCAGTAAACTTCACCTGCACATTATATAACGTGGTTTTACCCGTATTGTAAATGCTGAACATGACATTGGACTGGGAACCGACCGTAATATCCCCCGGCACTACTTCCGGCGTACTGATATCAAAGCGGCTCTCCTGATTAATCGGAATGGATACGCTTGCCTTATCGGTCAAGTCAAACATCGCGCCCGCATCATATTTCATATTGATTTCCAACACATATGGTTTTTGCGCCAAGTCAGCCTTTGCAGTCATCTCTATCACAATATCCGCCGGTGTGTTGGAATTAATTCTTTCCATATAGACGGAACTGGAGCCTGATGTCGGCAAAAACGCCGCGTACGTATTCGTTTTATCCTCTCCTTCAACAGCCGCCTGCATATCGAACAACACATTCGTCACTGCCATCTCTTTGGATGTATTCTGCACATGCACCGTCAAAGTAAACGTATCTCCCGCATAAACCGTTGCCGGATTTGTCTCGAAACCGGTAACGACAATTCTCGGTTTCGCACCACTCGTCTCTTCCCCATTGCCGCCAATCGTACCACTTCCGGGTTTTCCGATAGTCCGCACATAAACCGTCAGTTCCGCAGGCTCCTCACAGCGAATGCCTGACTTCGTATACCAGACATTGAATTTTAACGGATAGTATCCGCTCATGACATCGCTTCTTGCCGTAAAATAAAAAGTAAACTCCCTGCGGTTTTGTATTGCCGCCGCGTAAGTCTTATTTCCGGGAATATAAGGTTCTGTCTGTAAATAACTTGTTTTATCCGGCACAAAAGGCCATTCCGATACAACCGTCGAAGTCTGCGGCTCAATAATCAGATCATTTAACTCTTCCGTACCGAAATTAATCACCGGCAGAACAATCGCTACCGTCTGTCCATAGCTGACCGTAGGCGTTTCCCAGTTATCTGCGACCTGTAAAAATTCACTCGTTGTCACGCTCACATTAGAAACCGCAGCGGATTCCAGACTCCCTTTTGTTGCCGCTACATAAGATTGTAATTCCGCTACTGTCATATCTGTATTGGCAATATAATATACGGCGCTGTCAAAAACCTTATGTAGATTTTCCATTACTTTCGCGTCCAGCCGGTAACGCACCTCCAGGCTTTGCATATAATAAAGCAAATCCTCGTCCGCATCGAATCTGTCATCATCCGTAATAATACGACTGCTTTCATCTTTGACAGTTTCCCCGGATGGCTGTGCGCCCGCTATATTGCCCTCTTGTGGCTTATTGTCATCCGTTCCAGTTGCATTCGCACTAACCGGCACTGTCAGAAAGCAAAGCACCGCGAGTCCTATTCCAAGTAAATTCTTTTTCCATTTTTTTCCTTTACACATAGTCGTATCTCCTCTCAGACATATGATATTCATATATTCTGCAACTATTCATTTTTTCCTCTGTTGTCCTCAATCTGCACAATTTTACCATCTTTAATATGAAGAATAATATCCGCAAACCCTGCCAGATAATTATCGTGCGTTACCATGACAAGCGTTTGATTTTTTTCCCTGACAACTTTCTTCATTAAGTCCATCACTTCTACGGAAGTATTGGAATCCAGATTACCTGTCGGCTCGTCCGCAAAAATAATTTCAGGCTCCACCACAAGCGCCCTTGCTACGCCGACTCTCTGCTGCTGACCGCCGGACATCTGATTCGGTCTGTGCTTTTTATGCTTCGTCAGACCGACTAAATCTAACATATCCTCTGCTTTTTTATTGCGTACTTTTTTATCCATTCCCTGAAAAGTAAGGGGCAGCGCCACGTTTTCGATTGCATTCATCGTACCAAGCAGGTTAAACGACTGGAAAATGAAACCGATGTGTTCACGTCTGAAAGCAACAAGCTGATTCTCCGTTTTAGTTTCCATATGTTCCCCGGCTATAATGATTTCGCCTTTTGTCGGTTTCTCCAGCCCTGCAAGCATGTTAAGAAGCGTCGATTTGCCGGAACCGGAAGTTCCGACGATAGAGCAGAAATTTCCTCTCTCTATCGTAAAATCCACGCCATTTAACGCGCGTACCCTTGTTTCCCCTACGCGGTAAACTTTATATAAATCTTTTACCTGAATTACGGGCTGTGCCATATTAATAACCATGCCTTTCTCTCAACCTGCGACATTTGAATGCGAACACAGTTCGCTATACGCAAGGCACAATATTCGCAAGATGAACAAGTTCATCTGTGAAAAATATATTTTTCACACTTTTCACCTTATTATAAACCATATTGTTTCAAAACGATACTATTTTTATATTAAGATTTTATTAAATGGAAAAAGATTACAAAAAGCCTGAGAGGACAGATTTTGCCATCCGCCCTCTCAACTTACAAAACATATTTTTATACCATATCTTTATGCGCATCCGTTATTCTATAGGCGTACTCGCTGTCCTTTCCACAACAAACTCCGGAACCTCACCTGCCAGGAAATAGAACGTGTAATATCCTCTGCCAAGCGGATGATGATAATCCGTATCGGC
>CAMWMM010000200.1 GCA_947175285.1 uncultured Lachnospiraceae bacterium | reverse complement strand
GATCATTAATTAGCCTAAACAATTGAAAAATAAGATTATCTATAAACGTTCATATACATTTTCTATTCCGTCCAACAGATGTCGGGCGGCTTGTTCATTTTTCAATCTTTTCAATAAATATTGCACAAGATTATCAAGCAATTCGTCAGCATGCTCCGTAACAATCAGTCTATAAACCATATTTTGTCCTCATCTCTGCCAAAGCAGTTCTCGCATCTTTTATCTGACCGTTTTCTATCTGCTTCTCGGATATTTCAATATCCCGATACATAGAAAGTTGACGCATGGTACTCTCAAATATTTCCATACTCATGATTACCATATCACCATATCCGTTTTTGGTAATATAAATAGGTTCATCCGTCTTATGGCACAGTTCGGAAATCTCCGAAGTATTTTTCAAATCCTTAATAGGTATAATATGTGGCATTTTATATTCCTCCTTTTCATGGGTAAATCATACCATAATTATCCCATTTTCTCAATCAAATTATTTTATAATCACTTTCACTGCACAATCAAATAACTGCTGACCGCATACACTATCTGTCCGTTATACTCAAGCTGCGACCACCCGTTATCTCCAATGCCAACCCTTGTAAGCACTTCCCCGTTATGAAGCATTCCCACTATCGTATCATCACTTGCGGTACTCGGTTCCGACCTTAGATTTGATTCCATTTTTGCCGTCACCTGCTCATTGACAGGGGTATAGACCGGTCCCTGCGGAGGCGCCTGCTGTCCGGTATCTTCCATATCTGTCGTCAGATAACTTGTTACTGCATACAGAGTCTGTCCGTTGTAAATAACTCTTGACCAGCCGTTATGACCGATTCCCGTCCTTGTCGCAGTATCGCCGTGTACTAACTTTGTCACGATAGAATCATCATTTAACGTGCTTGGCTCGGAGCGCAGATTGGTTTCCTGCTTTGCCGTCACGATTTCATTGACTTCCGTAAAGTTAATTCCCACTTCCGGATTGGCTTCTACCACTTCGGCAGGGGTTTCATCTTTTGCCACCGCTTCCTGTGAATAACCGAAATATGCAATATTGACATCTGTTTTCCGAGAAATTCCGTCAACATTTCCCTGACTCGTATACTGCCACATATCATGCGTTCCGGAATAGGCTGACGCCGCCGTCTCCGGGTAAGGTTTTTCCGGATACTGCGCCACCCATATTTTATAGCGGTTTGCAAGCGTCTGTGTATTCCACTGCGCATTCCCGTCCAGTTCCCCTTTGGAGGCATAAAACATAGGCGTATATCCCGCCGCAGTAATTTCATCCAGAAAAGCACATGCAAGACCGGTTCTTGTCTCAATATCCAGTCCGTACTGCCTGCTGTCCGACGACTGAAAATCCTCACAGTTAAACGCTACCGGATAAGTAATTTTATATTTTGCAATGATATCCTTGGTAAATGCCGCCTCTTCTCTCGCTTCTTCTTCCGTAACGGCGGAAGAAAAGAAATAAGCCCCTATCATAACGCCCGCCGCCTGCGCTTCCTGCATATTATATCTTGCCGTAGGGTCCTCAAAAATCTCCCCTGTCGATTTTGCACGGTATCCTACGCGAATCATGGCAAAATCCACCCCGGACGCCTTCACTTTCGCCCAGTTAATCGTACCCTGATATTTGGAAACATCGATACCTAATGTTGTATCGGCAGTCTCGTCCTCACGCTTTGTAACCGTTACCTCTGCGCCGCTCTCTTCATTACCTGCCGTGCCTGAATTCTGCGGATCCTGTTCATCGTCAAGTGCTCCTACGGAAACCTCCGTCTGCACATCGGATACCGTACCCTGTGCCTGACTCTCCCCTGCCTGAGAGTCTGACTCCTGCATCGCTGTCTCTGCATCCTGCCCTGCTGCCGTCTCTTCCGCAGTCTGCGGCGGATTTATCAATACTATGGCATCCTCCCTCTCTCTCTGCGCATTCCTGATATGTAATACAAATACAACAATGAACGCCGTCAAAATGACAACCCCTGCCGCCGCAATACCATATAGCGGCTTTTTATCCATCAGCGGCGGAAATTCATCCTCGTCATCTTCTGTCTCTTCGTCCATCTCTTCATCTAAATCGAGTATATCATCCAAATCCAATCCTGATTTTCCAGATTTCCTTTTTTGTGTCTTCATTGTAATCTTTCTCCTTTTCGAAAAAAATCAATAATCACTGCGCTCCTGTAAAGAGCATATAAGAGCTGCATTCCGCATTCTTGTCATAAGCAAGGGCGGCGGCAAAAGGATTATGGAGCAGCGGAAAATCCCAGTTTTCCCTGCCGTAAAATCCTTCACAGTCACTTTGTATTTCTTCGCTAGAAAGTACGCTGTCAGTCTTTATCTCCGCTGCCAGATAGCGCACCCGCTCTAAAACGGGTTCTTCCTCCTGTATCGGTGCAATGCCGATGTATTCTGCCAAAAATCCCTCTCTTACTCTGTAAAAAGCTGCGCACATTAAGATATCCTCCGAGCGGTAGAGACGAAAAGAATATCCGTAGAGTTTCTCGCCGCTATCCAGGGTATAACAATAAAAGTAAAGGTTGTCTATAGCATCGCCGCAGCAGACCTTTGCGCTTTGGCGGATACTTTTCTGCGCAGTTTCCCAGTCTGCAAAAAAGTCTCCTTCGGGGTTGCCGTCTAAGCGGTATAGGATGCGAATATCCGATGCGGGCACATCATGCCCCTGTTCCTTGTCCTTGGGCCACATGATGTCAAATCCCTTGCGTGCCGCAAAATCCATGCTTCCATAGTACCAGTCAATCGGTTTGGCAGCGTTGAAGCGCGTGGGACAGTTCTCTCCTGAGGGAAGCACGCAGGCGGACCAGCCATGCCCCTGCTCATCGTTTGTGCGAAGCAGATAATAATCCATATGCGGCACTGTGAGCAAGTCGCCGGAGATAAGCGAAGCCGGAGATGACATTGCGGCTTCCTGTTCCAAGAGATTATAACAGCGGCCGTCACCATAAAACTTTTCTGCAATACTCCAAAAACTGTCGCCGGGCTGCACCTCGTAATCCACATCTGATGCCGGACCGAAACTCAGGTGAATATAGTCTTCTTCGTCAGTTCCGGGGTAGTCGGGGATGGATGAAAGAAGATTCCAGTTGTCTATGTCTTGTATTTTTTTCGTACCGTCTAAATAGGCGGAAAAGTCAGCCGTATCTTCGGCAGAAAGCTTATACACGCCTGACTGGCGGTATGCCTGGACGGTATTTTCTTTCAGATAATAGCAGTTCGTAATGCTTCCTTTGCTCGGATTGACTATGTTACAGGCAATGCCGTAGATGGGCGCATAGAAGCTGACTATCGTCTGGCTGATCGTGGCGGAGCCTGTATGTATGCAGGTATCTATCGTTCCGCCGTTGGAAGCGCAGATGCCCGCCGAAATCATGGACTCCGTGTGCTCCAAGTCGGCAGCCTCCTCCACATGAACGTTTCCTCTGTTAATGCACCTGGCAATGCCGCCCCAGCTTGCGCCTGCGATGCCGCCTGCCAGTTGTGCGGATGTGACGGAACCGTTGTTTTCCGAGTCTTCAATGATACCCGCCTCCGCATTTCTTCCTGCAATTCCTCCGGCAGTACAGAACATAAAGTAATCTTCCGGAAGATTATAGAGCGTGATGCTCCCATCGTTGACACAGCCCCGGACAATACCCTGATTGCTGCGGCAGATACCGCCAGCATACAGTGTTTGGACGCCCAGACGGTTATCCGGTTTCTCTATGTGCTGTGCCAGTCCTGCCTCCACGCTGCCCGAAAAATGGCAGTTAATCATTTGCCCGTAATTGACGGCAACGATGCCGCCGGCGCTCCATGCACCCATCACCTTTGCGTGTACGTCGCAGTTTTCAATGATACCATCGTTGGAAGAACAGAGAACCGCAGCAGTGACCACACCCGTTTCGCCGTCATCGTCCTCATAGGAACACTCTTCATAGGTGGTACGGAAAAAGGAATTACAGATATGAAGATCCGTAATCCTTGCATTCTCTTCAAGAATGGTAAACATGAACGCCTGATATGAACTTGCTTCGTTGAAACTCGGATAATATCCATCCAGCGCAAAACCATTTCCGTCGAAATGTCCATTATAGCAACGCATCGGATAGTAGGTGTTTTCCGGAGGCGTATCTGCCCAGTTTTCCCAATCGGATGTGTCGTTCAGAATCAAATCGTTGCACAAACGGACATTAATTTCAACGTTCCCACGATTGATTGTGGAGATGAACCATTTGAAATCCTCTGCTGTACGCAGCAGATAGTATCCGTCCGCATCCTGTTCGGGTGCGGGATTCTGGTTCGCAAGAGACATAAGAATGCCAAAAGGCAGACATAGGATACAAAAGCAGCTTACGATGATACACAGTGTTTTTCTCGTTAAAAATCTTTTTATGCTCAATGCAGAATCCTCCCTATTTCACCCGGTAAACCCTCACTCCATGCGCAGGTACTTCTGCTTCTATCCTTCCGGAAACCGTATTTATCTCCTGCTTATCCCAAAGCTCATATAACCTCTTTTCCTCTCCTGCCTGATATTCTTCTTCCAGTTCATCAAGCCCTATTGACAGCAGCGCATCCTCGTCACCGGTATTAAAGAGAGCCACACACAGCCTGCCGGAAACGCTGTCCTTATTTTTCCAGACTGCTTCCTTATCTGTCCGCAGAAGCTGCGTACCTTTGCAGGTTTTTCCCATCAAGGCAAGCAAATCCCGATTGGTTAAAAGTGACAACGTCCAGTCATCCATAAGCGTCAATTCCGCTCCAATCATTAATGGTGAACGGAACATGCACCAGAGCGTCATCATCGTTTTTTGTTCCTCTTTCGTAAATCTGGTTTCCCATTCATGTCCGAATCCTTTGCCCAATCTGCCAAGCGGAAGCATATCACAATCTGGGAAACATCCCTCCCCCACATGGTCCTGCCACAGCTCACAGCGCGCAAACATCGCCTTTAACAAATGCCATTCATCCCAAAAATCATCGGTAATACGCCACATATTGGCATATTTGCAGTATTCCCACGCGCGTTCTATATGCGCAGGTCCCGGAGAAAGACTGAGTACAATCGGTCTGCCGCATTTTTCTATGGCGCGGTGCAGCATCCTTGTCTCCTCCCAACCGGAAAAAGGCTCTTCTCTGTAAAGCCTGCTGTCGCAGATATCGTCGCATTTGATATAGTCCACGCCCCACTTTGCATACATTGCAAGCAGGGAATCATAGTATGCCTGTCCGTCCTCCGTATTCCGCACACCATACATATCCGGATTCCAGATGCAGATAGAAGATGGGTCTGCTATCCGGTTCGCTTTTTCTTTCGCGCCCAAAACAGGGCAGTTTTCATGCGCTGCCCGGCGCGGAATGCCGCGCATGATATGAATACCGAATTTTAATCCTAATTTATGTACATATTCCGCCAGAGGCGCAAAGCCTTTTCCTCCCGCAGAAGAGGGAAAACGCTCCGGACTTGGCTGCAATCTGCCGTACGCATCCATCTCTATATCGCCGAAAGGAATATATTGATAACGCTCCCGCATCGTACCCGCATCATTCGAGTACCATTCGATATCCACCACTACATATTCCCATCCGAATTCTTTCAAATGCGCCGCCATAAAATCCGCATTAGCCTTTACCTGCACTTCATTGACAGTCGTGTCATAATAATCATAGCTGTTCCACCCCATCGGCGGGGTCTGTGCAAAACTGTTTTTGTTCATGGTTTGTCTCCTTTATATTGGTTTACATAATTTATTCAAATCAACTTCTACAACTCCAACAAATCTTCGCTCGTACATCCCAGCACCTTACTTAGTCTGAAAAGGTTGATTGCCTGTGTCTTATTAATATCCCTTTGCCTTTGTTCAAAAAGCTGAATCTGCCTGAGCGAAACACCGGACTCTGCGGAAAGTTCATTTTGTGATAGCCCCGCAAACTTCCGTATTCTTTTCAAATTTGTATCTGCATAAAAGCGTTGCAGCCGTTCGTCCATCGCCGTAACAAACTTCATAATATCCGCTTCATGAAATGTCGGATACCAGTATAACATCTCCTGTATGGAAACCGCTTCATGGATTCTGGAAAATGTTTTTCCGGTATACCACTGATAATAGGCTAATGCCCATCCGCTCCAATATTCCGGTGATTTATCCTGATACATTTCATCCGGTTCATCTGAGGCTTTCATTCCACTTATCCGCATTACTTCTTTTGCCATCTCACAGCCTGTCATACCTGCCACATAAACGGGATTTCCGTTCTCAAACTGCCTGGCTATTCCTGATACAAGAAACATATCAAAAAACTTATCAACATCCATTTCATAGGAAAATACGGCACAATCCAGCATATCACCCAATATTCTTTGAGCTGACATTAAGTATATTTCATCGTAAGCGCGGATCTCCATGTTTCATACCCTCTCTCATAATATCCAAAATAAAGATTTCGTGAATGTCTGCCTCTTTTTTTCTTGATAACCTGTATTCTTTTCGTGCTTCCTTATCTCTTGCCGCTTTTTTAACATAATATTCTTCTGCACTCACAGCTTCACTTCTCTTATATTCAATTCGTTCAAATGCCTGTCTGCTCTTCAAAACTACCTGTTCTCCAAGTTTTCCTAATTTCATAGCTTCCGATAGCTTTTCAAACGAAATCGCTCCCATTACGAAGTCCTGCGCAAAGGAAAAATAGGAATCATCAGCCCTGTAACCTATGATAATATCATACCCTGTAATATCTATGAGAAAATTTTCCTTTATATATTTCTTCCCTTCTTCCGCAATGCTCCCTTTTTGCCAATAAGTACGATTATCCGCTAAAAGCGCCAGCCAATGCAGCACCGAGTATTCAGAACTGTTCAAATTCAAAATTTTTAATCCCGAAAAGTCCAATTCGTATTCATTAAGATAGCCGTTTTTATTTTTTGCACATGCCCATTCTTTTGCCAGTTCCGCATTCTCCGTACAATAAAATCCCCTTCCATAATCATTGGCTCTTGCGCCTTCTCCATACATTGGCTTTTCAATCACAAATTCCGAGCCATGAAACAAATTTTTCTTCATATTAATAATAATATGTCCTTTCCTACTATCTTTTGTATAATTATATCGCTATAGCGATATTTTTTCAAGTTGCAAGTAAAAAAGATATTTCAACATACCGTTAAAATATCTTTTTGTATCAAATCGTAAATATTCCCAGAATATTTGCACAACCTTTTACAAATGCGAAAGCATCCAATAAAACACTCCAAGCACCCAGCTTGTAAAAATGCCGTAAAGAATAACCGGTCCGGCAATCGTAAAAATTTTACAGCCAATGCCGAATACCTGTCCCTCTTTTTTATACTCTATTGCCGGTGCGGACACGGAATTAGCAAACCCTGTAATCGGCACAAGCGCTCCGGCGCCGCCCCATTCCACCAGTTTCGGATATATATTAAAACCTGTCAGCAGAGCACTAAGTAGTACTAACAGCATAGAGCACCATGCTCCCGCCGTTTCCTTATCCATTCCCGCACGGTTTGTCGCATAGTTTAAAATCCCCTGCCCGATACAGCAGATAATCCCGCCGACTATAAAGGCCTTTACCATCTGCAAAAATAGATTCTTTGCAGGCGTCACTTTCTTGACGCGCTCCTGATATTTCTGGTTTTTTGCTTCTTTTTGCATGTTTTTTTGATTTTCATCCATATCAATAACCTTGCCTTTCTATTTTCTATACATTTTCACTACTTCCTCAATCTATGAGCCGCTGTGTAAATAGAATGCCTGCGTAAAATAAATCAGGCTTCCCATCAGTTTTCCAAGAGCAACTGCTAAGATAGCAATGCCGAGTCCGTGTCTGAAACCGATTCTTCTGGAAAAAATAGGTATCGTATTGAGCATTTCCGCAATGGCAAGCGCCAGACATCCTACAAAAATGCCTGAAAAAATGCCAAAAATAATCAGTCCGATGCTTCCTGCCGCATACCAGATTGTCTCCGTACGTCCTGAGCCGAACACTTCATGGGAAAGCACCCACTTCCCGATATGCCCGTAATCACTGAAAACACTTAGGAAATCTCCTGCAATCGTTCCTAATACCACCATTTCCTCCAGTGTAAAAATATGCCCGGCAATGTGCATTTTCCCTGCAAATCTCGGCATGAGTCCAACGGAAATCAGTACGGTAAATACGCCCCCCGACACGACAAAGCCAAAACCCGCACCCAATATTGCCATAAAAATCTGTTTAATTAACATCAATGCTCTTTCCTTCCCTGTCCGCCGTTTCTATCAAAGCTTTATTGACGTCCGTTTCATAGAC
>CAMWMM010000199.1 GCA_947175285.1 uncultured Lachnospiraceae bacterium | reverse complement strand
ATGATAACAAAGAAAAACCAAGTTATTTTGAAGTAGAAATTAAGCTAAATGGAAAGTATTATGCATATGGATTTGAAATTTTTTTGAGTAGAGGTGAATTTTGTTCAGAATGGTTGATAGAATTGACGGCGGATAATAAAGAAAAGTTAATTTTTAGTAGGGATATTTTAGCGGGCGAATATGAGTTTGGAAACTCGTTAAATGCGAAAGGACTGCGCGAAAAAATGGATGTTTATGCAGAGGACATTCAAGATGATAACAGTGTGCTTTTTCTCTCTATTATGAATCGTAATAAAAGGACACTTTATGAAAAATATAAACGGGCATCCATATTAAGAGAAGTCTATTTGTGGATAGAAAGAGCATTGGATATAAATTATCCGGATGAACCAATTTCAAGTTATTCTTATATGGCTGATACAAAGAATGTGAAAGAAGTATGCAATTTGATAGAGGCTTTTGGAACAGGAATAACAGGTTTCAAAATGGTAGAAGTTCCAATAGAAAAGGTTTTGTCACATTTATCAAAATCGGAAAGAGAAAGCGTTGTTAAAAGGATTGAGGATTTGGTTTCTGGTGCGCACAAGAATCAGGAAAGGCATATTAGGGGATTGATAATGCGCAGCCCAAGAGATTTTTTTATGTTGGAAGTTAAGGATGAAACTGTGATTTGTCGGACAATTCAATTTTCGCATAATACAAAAGAAACATTATATGAAATGTCGGAAGAATCCGATGGAACGGTTAGAATTTTGGATTTATTAGAAATTTTATTGTCAGAGGAAGGCAAGACATATGTGATTGATGAATTGGACAGATGTCTTCATCCAAGTTTAACTTATAAATTTGTGGATTCCTATTTACAGATGGCATCAAAAAAGAATATTCAATTGATTGTTACAACACATGAATCCCGTTTACTTGATTTTGATTTGTTGCGTCGGGATGAAATTTGGTTTGTAAACAAACGCAAGAACGGGGAGAGCGACATTTATTCCTTAGAGGAATATAATGCCAGATTTGACCAAAAGATTGATAAGGCATATTTGGAAGGGCGTTATGGTGGTGTCCCAGTATTCAGCACTGTATTTCCGGTTAAGGAGGTATAATGGATGAGAGAAAGCAGGACATTTGCAGAACGTACAAAAGTTTTGAAGACTGACGAAGCTAAGAAAAGATACTTTCT
The DNA here is from genome assembly GCA_947175285.1 of uncultured Lachnospiraceae bacterium. The sequence goes on along the minus strand of CAMWMM010000199.1, from coordinate 7,134 downwards.
TATTTTTGAAGGAGCCAGTACAGAAAAAATATATTTTGAGGCATTAAAAAATGCACCAGGCGATGTGGAAATCAATCCATTAGTTGAGCTTATTCCTATTATACGCAGTTATAGCGAAGACGGTTGGAGTAATCCTAAAAAAATACTTGACCGAATTATAGCGAATTTAGAGGAAGAAGAAACAGGATTATTGACATATGAATCTTTGCTTAATCGTATTATGGATTACCTATATGATGAGAAGATTATAACGACCAGTAAAGTGCAGGCGCATGCGCTATGGAAGATACTTGAAGAGGGTTGTGAGAAGGTTTTAAAGAAATGTCTGAACGATAATGTAGACAATTTGACCGAAGCTTGTAGTAAATTAACAGAATACCTTAATCAAGAATCAGATGTTGTCAACATTGTAAATGACATTACGGATATTATCCAAGCAAGTAATCTTACTTATGATAGCAGATTTGATGAAATTTGTCTGATTGTGGACAGAGATAAAGAAAGTTTCTTAGCAACACCAGAGAATGATCAATATGGATATGTGTTGCGGACCTGCCAAAAGAAAGGGTTTGGTTTTTATATATCAAATCCTTGCTTTGAGTTTTGGTTATTGCTTCATTTTGATGAAGTGTTCAAACTAGACAAGGGCAAACTGTTAGAAAATCCGCTGGTAACGGCAAAAAGGCGATATACAGAGCATGAGTTGAGGAAGTTGCTGCCGGGATATAGTAAGGGGAAATATAGCGTAGGTACATTAATCAAAAAACTATCAGTGGCCTTATGTAATGCAAAAAGATTTTGTCAGGATGAAGATTTATTGATTTCAGAAGTTGGAACTAATGTGGGAAAGTTGATATTGTTATTAGTGAAGAAGGGCAACTATGAGAGATTTTAGAAGAAATATAAAGTTATGTTGCAGTATTTGCGAAAATAACAAATTTGAATTTTCTCTTAAACTGCCGGTAGTCTGGAAAGAAATAGGACAGGTTTTCTGTGATAATGGACATTCGAACTAATTCATGTGAAAGTACGGCATTGTATAGAAGATTGATTTTTATATGATTTAGGGGAATAATAAAATTTCTGCGATTTTTAAAAATACGAAAGTTACAGAGAAAAGCAGGTATGATAAGTTACAAAAATTTTATAAAATATCAGGTAAAATATATGTAAAGGATCTAAAAATTAACAGTATGCTTGTTAAGTTGGATAATGATAAAATAATAAACTTAATAAAAGATTAAATAATTAGATAGGATATGTAAGGAGGTTGTCTCTATACATAGAAAAAGCCAGAGATTATTCTCTGACTAATTCCCTTGCCCAAGAAGCTATTGGACATTATTGCTCTTGCAAATCAATAATAACCCAAGATGACTTCCGGCGCAAGGAGATTTTTGCAAAGGAGGTGTTGTGATATGACGAAAACAGTACATCATGGCGGAAAAGTCGGTGCTGCTGCAAAGAAGTTAGCCAGTTCTTCAACCAGTAAGAGTACAAAGAGCAAAGCTGGAACAACATTGGCTAATCATAAGGCAAAGTGCCATTGATAAGTAGCTAAAAGTCACAGACCTGAGCAAGTCTTAAAAAGGCTTAAATTTTATTTTATGGAGAGAAATTTATGGCACAGTATTGCATTAAGCAAAGTAGAATTATGAAATTATCATTACCGAAGGGATTTGAGGTAGATTTAATTCAACTTGGAGTTCCGGTAGTGAGTGATGAAGCAACAAAAGTTGGATTGGAACAAATAGGTGACGTGGTGTTACCGTCGGGGGATTTTGGAGCGCAGAGCATGAGAAATGCATATGGGTATGTCCATGCAGATAAAACAAAGCCAAAAGAAAGACGCTATGTATCAACAAATTGGATTTATCCATATGGAAACGATAATGCTTCTCTCGTTGCAGCTGATATATATCGAGAGTGTTATCCTCAAATACAAGTTCCGGCTTGGGAAATTGAGTTACAGTTATTTGAAGATAAAAGCGCTAAAAGATATGTAATCGTAAATCTTACAGAGGAAATAAGAAAAAACTATTTGAAAGAAGCAATTAATCTGATGTTGGAGATATATGGTGAATGCTATATTTTTGATAGGATTATTGGCATAGAAACGTCACCAAAGAAGAAAAAATGTAATTGGGAAATACTTCCGCGAGGGGAAGAACCAAGCAAACACTTTAAAAAGCAGATGCGAAAGCAAGAAAAGCGGGAGAATTCTTATGATGCTTTCAGACTGGAATATATAGAGAAATATCCATATAAGGAAGCAGTTGAAGGTACAAATGGTTTTAAAGGATACTATGCATATTTATTTAATAAATATTGCGTTTTTGAATCAGCTGTATATGGAAATGCAACATATATTATTCCAAAAGAGAATTGGGAAGTGTTAAGTCAAAAGACAAAAAAGGAACTTTTTAAGGAAGGGTATGTGGTTGATAAAATTGACCATACCGAGAAATGGCAGGATAATATAAAAAAGATATTTGCAAGTCTCGGAATTGGGTAATAATGTACCTTTCAATTTTTTCCTTATATTCTGCAAATAGATATTAGACTGCTGCAAATATCATATAATAGTAACATTTCATTCGTAGGACCTTTGGAATAATTGATGCTGATTCATTTACAAAGCAAGGAAAATTCTTTTTCGTCAGGTCTTCCTTTGAAGATTTTGACAAATTCAATATTTTTTAATATCCTCAATGGCAGAGGCTTCAGGTGAGGCTTTCGTTTCTACGGTATGGGTATGAGTGTGAAGGTTCTGAAATTATATTTAACAGTGATGGCATTACTGTTAATCTGAATAGAAAGTGGATACAATTTATGGAACAAGTTCCTGTTTCTTCATTATCGAACCTCAAAACTGCATATGACAATACTATGAGTGAAGGTGAAGATATAGTAGCAGTATTTATCAAAAATTTTTTTGCGGATGATATTATCGTTGATATTGCAGAATATACCGAAGATACGGATAAAAGAGCTGAATTTAACAGTCGGAGATATGCCAGACGGGTACTATTTTTTTTATGAATGCGAGGATGCGTCTACATGGAAATGTAATGTTGCAAATCATAACAGAGGCAGAAGGGTAGCTTAAAAATGCAAGATATTTTGTACGGAAGATTGAGGAATATGTGAATGCTTTGGGCGAATAGCAACAAAGTACAAGTGAAGACTAAATGCTATAGGATTATTTAAAACTGTCATAACCCCCCAGAATACTTCATACAATGTAAAAAAGTATTTCTGAGGGGATTTTTTTGAAAGATTATATTGAGGAAAGAGCAATCAATATTGCTAATTATATTATTGAGAACAACGCCACTGTCAGACAGACGGCGCGACAGTTCGGAATCTCAAAGTCCACAGTACATATGGTAGTAACAAAATGGAAAGGTTTTGGAGAGCTGCATTTGTAGTGAAATAGAATATGGATAGATGGATTAAGACCGGGTGAAATTCCGGTTTTTTGCTATTTATTCTTAATAAGGTGTGGTATGCTAAAGAAAAGTAATTTATAACGGAGAAATATTAAATGAGACAATGTTTTTATTGTAAAGGAAATATGATTGATGATTTCAGCAATTATATGATGAATGTGGATGGACGTTTCATTATTGTTCGCAATATACCATGCCACAAGTGCAGCCAATGCGGTGAGGTTTCATACAATGGAGAAGTGGCGGCAAGGCTTGAAGAAATTGTGACAAAGTTAAAAGAAGCATTGACAGAAGTGGCAATTGTGGAATATGCTGCGTTATTAAAATGTTTGGAAACAGGGAAGTAGATAGAGTTGTTTTGTCTGGTTTCTAGAGGATATATCATAGAGATTGAATTTGTAGAACCTTAACTTATGTGAGAGTTAGGGTTTTGTTTTATTTGGTGAGTATTCAAGGGAATAAATTTTGCCTGGTTTTTATATGTATTTTGCTCCTGTCATGAGTATGTAATACCACAAAATCGGGAGAAAAAAGGAAAAGTCAATACAAAAGTGGAATTTTGGATGCAAAATATGAGGGTTGCTTACAAAATGGGAAACTCGTTTACAAAACGGGAATCTTAGCTTACATTTGAGCGTGTATTTTTAGTAATGTTAATTTTACCTTATTTTTGTCTTTTTTGCATTGTTTGTAGATAATGATAGATAAAAGAAATATAATGAAGAAAGATTGTTTAATAAGCTAATGATATAGATTTGGAAAGTAATTTACAATGGATGAAGAAAATACAAAAAATATAAAATATGAAGATGTAAATAATATATTAACTAAGATGAATATAAGATATCCTAGATTTAGTGTCTTTAATGATAGAGGAAATGTAATCAAGGTATCTTATTGGCAACCCTATGGTATACTGGAGTTTGAATCTGAATCGGGAGTACATTGTTGTTCTGAGCACCATATGGACAAGGCAACAGAATTTTTAAAAAAAGCCAGAGAAAAAAAGGTGGATGTGGCTATTACACCGGAATATAGCTTGCCTTGGGAGGTTTTACATAATATTTTTCAAGATAGCAACTTTTGGCCATATAATATGAAATTATGGTGCTTAGGAATGGAAGGGATTTCTTATAAACAGCTGATAGAAATGAAAGAGCAAAATAAGAGTGATAATGTAATAATTATTGTTGAAGATTTCGCTGATTTGAATATAAATGAGTTTTTTAGTTGTATTTGTTATGTATTTATTGCGGATAATAAGTTGATTTGTTTAATTCAATTAAAAACGACCCCTGCTTCGGATGAGTGGGCACGATTAGAATCATATGGTTTATCAACCGGGAATACAATATATTATTTTAAAGAACAGCAAACTAATTGTTATTTATTTTCATATATATGTGCAGATGCCCTAAATCAAAAAGTATTTCAGGCAGAGAATATCGTAAAGAGTGGAGAATGTATTATATTGCACCCACAGTTGAATCCTAAACCACTTCATGATTCGTTTGATCAAATGCGAAAAAGTTTTTTAGATTACGCGCATAATTCTATACGTATTTTGTCTGTTAATTGGGCTCAGGGCACCTCAATTTGCATAAAAGGTACAACAAAGATTATTACTGTAAAAGATAGTTATAGTGCCTGCTATTATAATTACAAGCTTGATGAAAAGGAATTGTCGGCACTAATGACGGAGAATAAGATAAAGGGTATTAATTTATCTAAAATCGGCCATATTTTCTGTTGGCATATGCCATCTAAAGAACATTGTATGGTATTTACAATTGATAATTTTAAAACACAAATGCTAAATAATGTAGGTTCAAAACATAATGAACCGATGGGCAGCATATATTTAGAATATAATAATGAAGAAAAAAACTGGCAACAAAAGGATGTTTGTGGGATTTGTGTAGTAGACTGGCAATGGCTCAATGATGTTTTTAAAATAGAACATTGTGATTGTAATCATTGTCCGATTGTTCAATTACATAAGTTTTTTTCTATTTTAAATGGAGAAGAAATGTATGAGTTGCTCGAAATAAGGGATAAGCAGTCAGGAGTAGTATTCAATCTGACAGATGCAAATGTGGAAGAAGTGGCTAAAAGCAGGGAGAGATGTCAGTTTGTAAGTGAGGCAATAGATAGAGGTAATCTCCCAGCCAAATTTTCAAAATTTAAGTGTGAAAATTATCAATGGGTATTAAGTGATGAGGGTAATTTAACTAATCAGGATGATATAAATGAAAGGAAAAAGCCTGTTTGCGTTTTATATGTTGATTCATCTATTGAGTCAATTATTAAACAGAGAATAATAAATTTTCAGGCGTTAATGGGTGATGAAGCATTGGACAGGTTGTTGGTATATTGTTTGGGAGTAAATGGAGTAAAGGTATATGATAAATTGGGTAATGAGGAAATCGCTGATCCAGAGTTGACGAAAAATATCTATAATGTAAATGTGGGATAGAATAAGGAGCAAAGTAGTTGTGGAGAATATAGAGAAGTTATTAAAAGAATATACTTTAGAAAAAAAGGAACTGAAATTAGAAGATTATGTATATCCTTATTTTATTGCAGATTATAAGTATAAAAAAGATCTTTTTGCAAAATATTTTATTTGGGATATTTGTAAGGATGAGACTTATAATAGTTTGTATCCGATATTTTCCAATCAAGATAAATTTATTAAGTTTGAGAGAAAATTATTAGAAGCTACTTTTTTCGATAGCGTAGGTGATGAGCGTTATAATATATACTTAGTGTTCATTGTTGAAAATGGTTCAGATTTTTTAAGAAATTCTGTTGTACAGAATGATTTTAGATATGCCCGAAAAATAATATTGTCAATGAATCAGGTTGAGAACTTTTTTAATAATACAATTCCGTTGCAACGTAAAAGGGAGGATACATACCTACTCAGTTTAGTAGAAAAAAGAAGAATTATTAATAAACTACAGGAGAGTATAAAGCAGCTTAAATCTACTTTTTATGAAGAATATACTACTAAAATTTATTTTCATCGAAGAAAAGCGTTGAAGAATATAGTTGGCAAGTCTGATATGGAATTGGCTCAATTAATATTTTCATTTCAGAATACTGATATTAAAGATGCACCGCATGGTCTTAAAAATGTAAACAGCAATAATAATATAAATTATGATATAAATTCTCAATCTTACAAAATTGAAAGAATTCAAAGTGTTTTGATTCGAAATTTCAGACGTTTTAAACAGAATTGTGAAATACCGTTTACACGTGTTAATTTATTGTTTGGAGAAAATGGAACAGGAAAAACTTCATTATTAGAAGCAATAGAGTTTGGAATTACAGGAGCAAATTGTAAGGCAAAAGGGAAAAAATGGGTTAATGCTCAAGTTGAAGTGAAATGCAGAAACAGTATTGCTAAACAGGTAAGTTTATTATCTCAAAGAAGTAATATAGGACTATCTGATTTTTGGTATGATGTGAAAGCAGAGACATTGGAGGATTTTAATTTATTATTTAATCGGTATAATTATTTTGATACAGATTGGGCATCTGCATTTGCGATAAGAGAGCATGAAAGTGCATCCGTATTTACCACATCAGGACAAGAGCAAGTCAGCCTAAAGATGCTTCAAAATTTTTTGGGGATAGATAATATTGAAGAGCAGAAAAAAGGGCTATGTTTTGC
>CAMWMM010000198.1 GCA_947175285.1 uncultured Lachnospiraceae bacterium | reverse complement strand
TACATATGAGGCTTTATTTTCCTCGTACCGCTTTGCAGATAATATATTTCATACATAGGGTGTAAATGTGAGGAGGGCATATTAAAATATGGATTATGTCGCACTTTGGAAATTTTAAATACTTTAGATAAAATTTTACCTCCTTCTCAAGTTTTTATTATGATGTATCTAAAACAGAATAAGATAAGAGAACAAAAAATCAAGGCTTTTCTTTAAGTATGTAAAGAATTACATGGAAAACACTTTTTCTTTGTTATACAATAGTGGCATTAAAAATAAAAGAAAGTGTATTTTAACAATGGAACAGAAGAAAATAGACATGACAATAGGTCCGATTATGAAGAAAGTGTTTCTTTTTGCCATTCCTATGGTGGTGGGAATTATATTGCAATATATCGCAGTGGTTTTTTGCGATATTTAACGGTATCATTTGCATAGTAAATGGTGTGGGATTGATTCGCTACACAACGATTGTGAACATTTTGATGCTTTGGGCAGTACGCATTCCGAGCGCTTACCTGATTACTTGTTATTTTGACGGAACTTACATTATGTTGTGTTTCCCTATCAGTTTTAGCTTTGGCATGATCATGATGCTTGGTTATTACATGTTTTCAAAGAGATGGAAAGAAATTATAAGAACCGGACTGCCGTCTTACTAATAGTTTTGAGGAACTGCTGGTTCAGGAGGCTTTGGAGGTGCAGCTCAGGGATACGACAGCTTTTTTGTTGATTTTAATGCCGGCAGCATTATTAAAAGATATTTTCGGTAAAATTAACCGAAATATCTTTTAGAAACTTGAAAGCGCAATGCAAAAAGAGTATGCTAAAAGATATTCAAGGAAAACCTAACCAAAATATCTTATAGAGGTGGATTACAATCAAACTAAAAAGGTTCAATGAGGAAAAATATAGCTCAAAGCCCAAAAAAGTAATGCCTATCTTTGGTTTAATGGGAATGTTATTTGCTTTTTTGGGATTTATCGGCTGGCTTAAAAGTGAGCCTTCGCAGTATAAGCGGGAAGACACGGAGTTTTATGGTCTGCCGATAGCGTCAAGCACACATGAAAAACTACTCATTTCAGATCAGATTTCGATAGATGACAGGAGCTCTTATGCGGAAAATGAGGTATTGGCTTTATATCAATATACGCGCTATTCATACGATGACGGTATGTTGATAGCGGAAGCGGATTATGATGAAAACGGCGACCAGCTTCAATGGACTATGTGGGAATATGATTCAGCGGGTAACATGCGCACGGAACAGACAGGAAATGGGGCAGATGTCATACGGACATACAGCCATTTTTATGAATATGACAGTTCGGGCTGGGTTGTACATGAAGAGATTTACCGTGATGAAGAGTTGATGGAAGATAACTATTTCCGGCACACGGATATAGGTTGCGCAGGTGTCAGCTATTCTTATACTGACAATCAGACGGATGGAGGAATATCCGGCACTTCGCCTTCCCGTACGGAATTTCTGGAAGATCAGCAGGGTAATACACTCTGTGTTTTTGAGTATAATTCATGGGATTTGAATGAGCCTTGTGAGGCATGGAAAATGCAGTGGAGGCAGCAGGACAATCAGATTGTATGCCATGTCCAAAATTATAAGGATAATGAGTATGGATTTTGGATAAGACAGAATAGCGATAGTGTGTATCAAAATCATTGGTATCAAACGCGCGGATGGGCGGATGCGGAACAGGTCAATCTGTATGAGTATAATCCGGAAACGGGAGTAGGGAATCCAACATTACAATTAAACTATGAGTGGCAGAATGAACAGTACGATTTTTGTTTGACGCCATCATTTTACCAGGCGCAATATGATGAAGACTGTCTCTTGCGGCAAATGCTTTATTCGGACGGTGGGTTGACATATTACAGCGTTTGCCAGTATGATACAGATGGACAATTGGAAATTGTTGTAGAATATGATACAGAGAAAGAAAAACCTTATGCTTTACTTCATCGCTATGAGTATCCTGCGGAAGATATGATAGAGGAATATGTTTATGAGATACAGGGACGGGAATTTTTCCATTCGTTTGGAGATGGAGAAACTGTGCTGCTTTCTTTTTCAAAAACAGGTATTTTGTCAGGAATAGAAATGACAGATGCGTCAGGAAGCGTGTTGGAAAAGTATGAATTCACTGAATCCGGTGAAAATACCGGGAAATTAGAAAGAATGTATGTAGGTACGGATGTCATAACAGGAGAGGATGCTGTTTTAGAAAAATTGGAAGAGGAAGCGGGGGCGGAATAAATGGCAGTGATAGGAATTGATTTGGGAACAACAAACAGTCTTGCAAGCATCTGGAGAAACGGGAAAATTGAGTTGATTCCGAATGCTTTCGGGGAATACCTGACCCCTTCGGTTGTCAGCTTTGGGGAAGATGGGGAAATTTATGTAGGTAAAGTGGCGAAAGAGAGACTGATTACCGCGCCGACGGTTTCTTTTGCAGAGTTTAAGCGGAATATGGGAACCGGCAGCCAATATTTTGCGAACGGGAAATATTATACGGCGGAGGATTTATCGTCCTTTGTACTTCGCAGGCTGCGCGAGGATGCAGAAGCTTATCTGGGAGAAAAAGTGACGGAAGCTGTCATAAGCGTTCCGGCATATTTTAATGATGATAAGCGCTGTGCGACCAAAAATGCCGGAAAATTGGCGGGGCTTACTGTGGAGAGGCTGATTAATGAGCCATCCGCAGTGGCGTTAAAGCATCACATGGGCGTGGAGGATGCAGAGACTTTTATTATATTTGATTTTGGAGGCGGAACGCTGGATGTATCTTTAGTGGATGCTTTTGATAATATGGTGGAAATTCAGGCGGTGTCAGGAGATAATTATTTAGGAGGCAAAGATTTTAATGAAATCATAGCGGAGGATTTTTATAAGGAAAATCATATTGCCAAAGAGACACTGAGCGAAGAAGAGAAGGGAATCGTCCTGAAAGAATCAGAGTCGCTAAAATGGCAGCTTACGGAAAATGATGAGGCGGAGAGAACGGTATACATTCAGGAACGGCAATATACAATGCATATGACGAATCAGCATTTAATTCATATCGGCATGGAATTGTTTAAAAGGATGTCTATACCAATCAGGCGGGTTATCAACGACAGCGGTATGAGTGTGGATGAGATTGATAAGCTTATTCTGGTGGGCGGTTCTTCCAAAATGCCGGTAGTAAAGCAGTATCTGAAAACACTTCTGGATATTCCGATAGTTCTGGATGCAAGTCCGGACGAAAGCATTGCTGCGGGCGTAGGAATTGCTGCTGCGATTAAAGAACGTGCCGGTGATGTGAAAGATATGATATTGACGGATATCTGCCCGTTTTCGCTGGGAACGGCAATCTATGACGGCAGCTTTTCGCCAATCATTGAAAGGAATGATACGCTGCCATGCAGCCGTACAAGAGAATATGTGACAGTGGAAGACTATCAAACTAAGATGACTTTTCCGATTTATCAGGGAGACAATATCGTTGCCAGAGAGAATCTGCTGCTTGGGACTATGGAAGTGGAAGACTTGCCGGCGGCGCCGCAGGGGCAGGTTATGGCAAGAGTTACTTTTATGTACGATATAAACGGCATACTGGATATCCGGATTGTCAGTGGAGAACAGGCTCTGCATAAGGTTATTATGAATAAAAAGATGGGTCTTAGCGAAGCGGAAGTTGAGGAGCGGCTTGAGAAACTGCGGCAGATGACACTCAGTTCGATGGAGGACGAAAATGTCCGCTATCTGCAGGAAAAAGCGCAGCGGCTTTATCAGGAATGCAGCCCTAAGGTAAGGGCATATATTGCGGAGCAGCTTGCCAGATTCAGAAACATCATCATGTATGAGCGCAGTTCGCGTGCGCGGAGGGAAGCTTGTGTGCAGTTTTCCATATATTTGGCAGCCGTGGAAAGGAACAAATTTGATTTTCATGGTTTTGATGAATCGTTTTTTGCGGATGACCGCGAGGACGAATAGGCGTAAAAGGAGAGACATATATGGATATATGGGAATGGCTCGGCATTCCGCCGTCAACGGATATTGCGAAAATAAAATCAGCATATGCAAGGCAGGCGAAGCTATATCATCCGGAAGAATATCCGGAGGAATTTAAAGCATTGCAGAATGCTTATAAAACTGCGCTGCGATTGGCGAAAAGTCAGGGGACGGTGACTTATGTAATGCCGGTTACTGTTCCTGTGGAGGATGAAAAAAAGGATGAGCCGGAAAAAACGGAAGAGATTTCAGAACCCAGGGCAGAACATTCTTTTGATTTTAGCGATGTAGATTCGTATGGAGACAGAGAACTTTTTTTCAGGCAGTTCCTATTGATTGCAAAGAATCCTTATCTGTGCAACAATTTGGACGCATGGGAATATTTTCTGAGCCGGAAAGAGTTTACAGAATTGTTTGCCGGTACAAGCTTTCGCATGAATTTCGTGCGTACTATGTGCAATCACTCCGGATGGCGCAGGAAAACCATTTTGTTTTTTGAGCGGTATTTGAAAAGGTTTCATATGGAAGAGAATAAACCGGATGACGGAAAATGGGAGACTGATTTATTCTGCTTTCGCATTAGGAAACTGCCGTGGCCAAGACTTCCTGCATTTTGCACGGATCGGTATTTTGGAAAAGAGGGAGCCGCTTTCCATAAGAATCTGCACAAGAAAATCAGCCACGCGCAAGGACGGGAACTGAGTTTTGATGTGAAAAGCGACGTGATAAAATATATGAGACTCTATTTATTCTATGGAGAGTCGAAAGAAGAGTTTATAGAGCATCTGTATCACGAAGACTGGTTAGAAGGAAAAACCATAAGGAATATTGTCACCGGCGCCGTTTTAGTTTTTGTGACTTTGTTCTTGTTTACTTTTCTAAGAGAGGGAAACGAAGATAACAACCGTATAAGCTACCTTATGGAATTATACGAGCTAGATGCCGAGAGCTATTCAGATGAGGAAAAGGAGAAACTTTTAGAAATTTATGAGAGCAATTGGGAAGATGCGGAAGAAGCGCTTGATGATGTGCTGAATCGCTATGAGAGGTGGCAGCCGTGATATAGCGTAAGATTGTTACAGGAGGAGATAAAGAAACATGCTTCAAATAGCGGTTTGTGAGGATGAAAGGGCGGACAGGGAACATCTGATAGGGATTTTAGAGCCGATTTTACGCAGGTATGCGCCCGAATATCAGATTACAAATTTTGCTGCGGGTGAGGAACTGCTTGCCGCTGATAACATTTTTCACCTGATTTTTATGGATATTGTTATGGAGGGGGAAAAGAGCGGCATTGAGACTGGACAGGAGATTTATGGGCGCAGTCAGTCCGCAAAAATTATTTATATCACTAATTATGGAAAATACTGCATGGACGCAGTGAATGCGGCACATGCTTTTTCTTTTCTGGAGAAGCCTGTATCTGCAGAAGCGCTGGAAGAGCAGATATCAGCATTTTTACATAGTTATGGGAAGAAAGAAGTTCATATGGTGTTCCGGAATGTAACACATGAGAAAAACGGTATTATGATGAAAAAAATTTCTCTGGCGCTTCCGATAAACTCCATTTTGTATTTTGAATATGTAAAGTCCGGGAAAAAGATAAGAATTGTCATGGAAAACGCTGTATATGAGTACCCCGATACGATGCATTCGTTAGAAATCAGGATGAGTTCTTACGGTTTTGAGACCAGTTGCCGGGGGATTCTGGTGAGTCTGCGGAATGTGGCAAAGATTAAGGGATATGAAGTGATGCTGAAAAATGGAATGACAGTACCGTTATCTCAAAAGAGAGTTGCGCAATTCAAAAAAAGGCTTAATGAATACATTCATGATATGGATGGAAACAACGGGGAGCGATGATATGGAAGATTTGTTTTATCTGTTCAGTTGTCTTATTTCATGCACAATTGTCATAGTGCTGGCATGTAAATTTTGGGAAGTTCGATATGTAAGAGCTTTTCAAAATCCTGTTATTTATATGGCAGTACCGGCAGCGGCGATTGCAGTTATGACGTTGGTAAATCTGCAAAAACTGCCTGTATGGAATATCATAGTAAGTGTATCAGTATTTGCTGTTATCAGCTTTGTCTGTTACAGGGATAAGGAAAATAAGAAATATCACAGGGTATTGGAATCGGAATGTCTATTGCTGCTGTTTGGGGTGTTGGAGGATGTGGGGGCATTACTGGTCTGGTTTTTGATGGAAAAACTAAGGATCATGCCTGAGAATGCGTTGGTGGAATATAGTATTGAGGTGGGTTTTTCCAAGCTGCTGCTTATCCTTTTTTGCTATGCATTGACGAGAAAGATTCAGAAAAAAACGCGCAGGCAGGGCGAGGGACTCATTCTCTTGTTTTGTATGACGGCGATTTATGGTATTTCCAATTTTGTTGTTATTATAGTGAAAGTAGCGCATCAGTCTGATCCTTTTCTGCCCTTTACCAATTTTTTCTGTATTATATTCGCCAGTTTATATCTGCTTTATTTTATGCGGGCGGAGGATGAAAAAAAGGGAATGGAATTTCGGATTGCCATGATGAAACAGCAGGAAGAACTGCAGTTTGATTATTATGAGGCACAGCGTGAGAAATATCAGCAGTCCGTTTCGATTCTCCATGATGTAAACAGGCATATCCGTTCTATTGAGGAGTTGTACCGGCTGGACAAAAAGGAAGAGGCATTGGAATATACGAAGCAGATTGGGAGCATTTTAAAGCCTCTGGTTCCGAAAGAATATTCCGATAACCCCATGTTAAATATTATTCTTGCCGATAAGCAGCAGAATGCGGAAAGTCTCGGTATTCAGTTCATGATACAGGTGGAATGCGGAAAGCTTGATTTTCTGGAGCCGGTGGATGTGACAACACTTTTCGGAAATCTTCTGGATAATGCTTTGGAAGCATGCAAAAAATGCAGCGGGGAGCGTTATATTCAAATCCATATCAGAAACTACAATGAGATGGTTTCCGTCAGGATTATGAACAGTGTACAGACAGAAGTAAAATTAAAAAACGGCAGGCCGGTAGGTGCGGAAGAAAGCAGAGGAGGAATCGGCAGCCTGAATGTGGAGCGGTGCGTGGAAAAATACGGCGGGAGCATTCTTTATAAGAATGCAGACGGCAAATTTTACAGTGATGTGATATTGAATCGATAAATAAAAAATCTGTATTTCGAGGAAAAAATCTGTACATCGACATAAAAGGATAGGATTTCAGGCACAGACATGATAATGTATTCGTGTTGTCGGATTCCGGGTGTAAAACGGAGTTTCGTAATGAACTATTGTAATCTCGATGAAAGGGGGAAGAGCATATGTATGAAATTTTCAAGATAGGAACAACGGTTCTTTTCTTTATAGTGGCAGGTATTTGTCTTGTCATTAACATAAAGAAAAAGAAGTAATCAGAGGCAGAAGGAGAAAAAGTATATGAACGAACGGATGAAATTATGGCTGGACGGAGAATTAAGAGGATATGAAGCCACTATGCAGGAGTTTCGGAAGAATGTGAATAAGACAGCATATATCTCAATGATAGTATGTATAGTGGGTATAATGTTGTTAGGAGTTATTTCAGCGATTAGTTCGGGTCAGAGTATAATATCAATTTTCTATATTCATCTGCCGGCAGGATGTATCTTTGCGTTGTTTGTCTGGTTTTGTTTCTGGTGCCAGAGTAAGTCTGCATCAATGAAAAAGGCAAGAACTGTTTATGAAAGGGATTTTGCGGAGTATTTTTGTTCGGAGGAGGAGCAGGAAGCTTTTCTTGCCCAGATGGAAATTAATGATTATGGCAGAATCAGTTTTATGGATATTAAGAATACGTTGTATGACAAATATCCGACACAGTTTGTTGCCGGACCGGATTACTTGATGCTTTTAAGCGGTTCCGGTTGTAAGTTTATCAGGACAGCAGATATTGAGAGCGTCCGTATTAGGGGAGAATGGACAAGGGCATCATGTCGTGCGGGTTCTTTCAATGGCTTTCAAAGGGCAATGGTGGGGATTTCCTTAGCTTTTGACTACAAGGAAGAGGCATGCGTCAGATTAGGTCTTAAGAAAGATGATTATATGGCGATTTTTCTGCATCATGAGAGTCAGGTCAATGAAATTGTTGCATTAATTAAAAAGCATTGCCCAGCCAGTGCGGAATTTATGGGAACTATATAAGAAGCATGAGGAGAAAGAATACTAAGGGCAAAATATAAAAATGTAAGAAAATACATATAAATAGTACAAATTAATGCTTGCCAAATAACTCCGATTATGGTAACATATTTTTTGTTGAGTCGTTGTATTGGGCTCCGTGGTCAAGCGGTTAAGACATCGCCCTTTCACGGCGGTAACACGGGTTC
>CAMWMM010000197.1 GCA_947175285.1 uncultured Lachnospiraceae bacterium | reverse complement strand
AATTAGTAATAAGCAAACGATAGCGCACGAATGGGCGTAGAAAGGAAAAGTTTATACATGAGTGAATGGGAAAAAAGGTTATTGAGCGTTCTGCTTGTGGGGGCGCTTTGCGTAAGCGTTATTGCCTGCGGGAAAAAACAGGATCCGATGGAAAAAATTAAGGATTTGGAATTTACGGTAATCGCAGAGGATAAACTGCCGGAGGAACTGCTTACTATGATTGAAGAAAAAAAGGAAACGGCTTTTAAAATGACATTTCAGGACCAGGGGTTCCTTTATATCTGTGTCGGGTACGGACAGCAGGAAACGGCAGGCTACAGCATTTCGGTCAACGCTTTATATGAAACGTCTAATGCAGTCTACATAGATACCAATTTGATAGGTCCGGGACCAGAAGAAAAAGGAAAGAATGCGCTGACATATCCTTACATCGTCGTGAAAACGGAAAATGTGGAAAAGCCGGTAGTGTTTGATTGAAATTTATGCTAAAATAAACTCAAGGCTAACCTCAGGCTTGACAGCCTGAGCTACAAGAATTGCAGTGCAATTCTTGGTGAAAAAACAAAAGCATGAGGAAAAATGATGGTTCATATTATCAATGGTTACGTGACAGACCCGAAATCAGGATTAGAGGATTATCGGGATATTCTGATAAAAGAGAAAAAAATCGCAGTGATTGCCGGACGGGGTACGCCTCTTTCAGAACTGCTTCAGGCAGCGGGTGAGACCGATACGGAGCAGCAGGATAAGATAGAGCAGATTGACGCTTCCGGACAGATAATTGCGCCCGGACTGGTGGACGTCCATGTACATTTCAGAGACCCCGGTTTTACTTACAAAGAGGATATTATAAGCGGAGCGGCTTCGGCGGCGAAAGGCGGATATACAACGGTCGTGCTGATGGCGAATACAAAACCCGCAGTAGATAATAAAGAAACGCTCTCCTATATTTTGCAAAAAGGAAAACAAACCGATATTCATGTCCATACATGTGCGAATGTCACAATGGGAATGAAAGGGCAGGAACTGGTGGATATGGAGGCGTTAAGCCTTGCCGGAGCCGTGGGATTTACGGATGACGGCATTCCGCTTATGGATGAAAATATTCTAAAAAAAGCGCTGCAAAACGCCGCAAAACTGCATAAACCGGTCAGTCTGCATGAGGAAAATCCTGCATGTATTACCAATAACGGCATTCATGCGGGTAAGGCGGCGGAGCATTATCATATCAAAGGCTCACCGCGAGAAGCGGAAATCAGTATGGTCGAGCGGGATATTCAAATAGCGCTTGAAGAAGAGGCGGATATGTCCATTCAGCATATCAGTACGAAAGAAGCGGTAGAGCTTGTCAGACAGGCGAAAGAGCAGAGTGCACACATTTTTGCCGAAGCAACGCCGCATCATTTTACACTGACACAGGACGCCGCTATCCGGCATGGCAGCCTTGCGAAGATGAATCCGCCACTTCGTGAAGAATCCGACAGAATGGCAATTATTGAAGGCTTGCGGGACGGCACGATTGATATGATAGCGACAGACCATGCGCCCCATAGCGAGGAAGAAAAGGCAAAGCCGATAACAGAGGCGCCAAGCGGCATCATAGGTCTGGAAACGGCATTGTCGCTTGGCATCAGGGAATTGGTGAATCCGGGTTATCTTAGTATGATGGAATTGATGGAAAAAATGAGCCTTGCACCGGCAAATCTTTATCATTTACAGGCGGGCTCTATTGCGGAGGGCGAACCGGCGGATTTGGTGATTTTTGATAAAGACGCCGAATGGCTGGTAGAAAAGGAGAAGTTTGCATCCAAGGCATGCAATTCCCCTTTTATCGGAGAAAAACTGCCGGGCGTTATCATGTATACGATATGTGACGGGAAGATTGTTTACAGAAAGGAATAGATATGGAGCAAAAGAAGAAAGTAAAAGCGACAGTTGTGTCACAAAATGAAATAGCGGAACAGATTTACGATATGTGGCTGGAAACGGACCTGGCGAAAGAGGCGCATCCCGGTCAGTTCGTGGCTGTCTATCCGAAGAATGCGGCAACTTTACTGCCAAGACCTATCAGTATTTGTGAGGCGGACAAGCAGCGAAACAGACTGCGTCTTGTTTACCGTGTGGCAGGAAGCGGCACGAAGGAATTTTCCGGTTATCAGGCAGGAGACAGTATTTTTATACTCGGTATTTTAGGGAATGGATTTCCGATCGAAAAGGCAAAAGGAAAGACAGTGTTTCTGATGGGAGGCGGTATCGGTATTCCGCCGATGTTACAGCTTGCAAAAGAACTGGATGCCGAAAAACAGATTGTTGTCGGCTACCGGAATCGGGAACTGTTTTTGAGTGAAGATTTAAAACAGTATGGAAACATATATATAGCAACAGAGGACGGCAGTGCGGGCAGCAAAGGAAATGTTATGGACGCCATACGGGAAAATAAATTACGGGCGGATATGATTATGGCATGCGGACCGATGCCGATGCTTCGTGCCATTAAGAAGTACGCTGAAGAAAACGGAATCGAAGCCTATATTTCTTTAGAGGAACGGATGGCATGCGGTGTGGGTGCCTGTCTTGGGTGCGTCTGTAAAACGAAAGAGGTCGATCACCATTCCCATGTGCATAATGCACGTATCTGTACGGATGGACCGGTATTTGAAGCAAGAGAGGTGGATATCTGATGAATACAAAAGTGACGATTGCAGGAGTTACCTTAAAAAATCCGGTTATGACGGCGTCAGGAACGTTTGGCTCCGGAATGGAATACAGTGATTTTGTGGACTTGAACCGACTGGGCGCCGTGGTGACAAAAGGCGTTGCCAATGTGCCGTGGCCGGGTAATCCGACACCAAGAGTAGCGGAAACTTACGGTGGGATGTTAAATGCCATCGGCTTGCAGAATCCGGGCATTGATGTGTTTGCAGAGCGCGATATTCCTTTTTTGAAAAAATATGACACGGCCGTCATTGTCAATGTCTGCGGCAGAACAGTGGAAGATTATCTGGAAGTAGTGGAAAGACTTGGTGACGAACCGGTAGATATGCTGGAAATCAATGTTTCCTGTCCTAATGTCAAAGAGGGTGCAATCGCTTTCGGGCAGAAAGCGGATTGTTTGTACGATATTACTTCGCAAATCAAAAAGAAGGCAAAACAGCCTGTGATTATGAAACTCAGTCCGAATGTGACGGATATTACAGAAATGGCGAAAGCGGCGGAAGCGGCAGGCGCAGATGCGCTTTCGATGATTAATACGCTGACAGGTATGAAGATAGATATTCATAAGAGAAAGTTTGTGCTTGCCAATAAGACAGGAGGACTTTCAGGTCCGGCAATCAAACCCGTTGCCGTCAGGATGGTATATCAGGCTGCGCATGCGGTGAAAATCCCGATTATCGGAATGGGCGGCATTGCAACGGCGGAAGACGCTGTTGAGTTTCTGCTTGCCGGCGCTTCAGCCGTGGCAGTGGGCGCAATGAATTTTGTCAATCCTTATACAACGATAGAGGTGATAGAGGGAATAGAGGCATATATGAAGCAATATGGAATAGAGGATGTAAATGAACTCATCGGAGCTGTAGAGACATCCATGTAGTCTAAAGTATGAAATTCTTATAACCTTGTCATAAATTTCCCTCCATGCGGCATACAATACAATAAGTATACGCATGGAGGTATTTTTGTGGAATTAGTGAAGAAAAAGATACATATGGACCGCATCGCATGCAAGGCCGGAACCCAGATGGTGTTGGAGGAGGATGTAAATATATCAGATAACAGACCGGATGCCAGTCATCTGATTGCTGTCAAAGGGGATGTCGTCGTAGATGAGATTCGTGTAAATGACGACCGTGTCAACTTGAAAGGCAGGCTGCAAGTGCAGATGTTGTATCTGACAGAAGAGAGCGGAATGTGTGCCAGCATGGAGGCGTCGCTTCCGTTTGATGAAAAAATTAATATGGAAGGCGTACACAACGGCGATACGGTATTACATTCCTGGAAGATTGAAGATTTGAGCGTCGGACTGATTAACTCCAGAAAACTAAGCGTACAGGCAATGATTTCTTTTGAACTGGAGTTGGAAGAGAAAATGGAGCAGGAAGCGGCCGTAGATATTTATCATGAGGAGCCGGTGGAGTACCGCAAAAAAGTCCATCCGATGCTGCAGATTGCCGTCAATAAAAAAGACATTTTCCGCATCAAACAGGAAATGGAACTGCCGGGAAATCTGCCAAACGTATTTCAGGTTATCTGGCACAGCATCACATTAAATAATGTGGAATTTAAAGCGTTGGATGAAAAGATTGCATTGCAGGGGGAAATGAAAGCCTTTTTCCTGTATGAAGGTGAGGGAGATAATGACAAGACGCTCTGGTATGAGAATACTGTGCCGTTTAGCGGGATGATAGAATGCCACGGCTGTCGGGAAAATATGATTCCCGATATCCGGTATACAAATACACAGTGCAATGTAGAAGTCAAAGCAGACTTTGATGGAGAAGAAAGAGTTCTGTGCATAGAAAACGTTCTGGATATGGAAATCCGTCTCTATGAAGAGGAAAATCTGGAGGTATTGTCGGATATTTATGGTGTGGCAAAAGAAATTGAGGCTGTCACAACAGATGTATCGTTAAAGAGTTTGCGGCTGCATCAGAACGGCAAATGCAAGATTGCGGAACATGCGAAAATACAGAATACGGAAATGCACATGTATCAGCTTGTACACAGTGAGGGCGAGATTCAGATAGAAGAGGAAGCACTTACGGATAGCGGCATAAACATTACCGGAACTTTACATGTAACTACTATTTATTTATGTACGAACGGACAGAACACCTTGTATGCTACGAAGAGTTCCCTGCCGTTTAAATATGACATTGATGTGCAGGATATGGATTCTTCCGTTATCAGCCATATACACTGGAATTTGGAACAGCTCATTGTTACGATGTTAGACAGTGACGAGTTGGATATCAAAGCAGTGATAAACTTTGACGCCCTTGTTTTTGCAACGGGAAAAACAAGTCTGATTACAGACATTAAAGTGGAAGATTTGGATATGAATAAAATCAGTGAACTTCCGGGTATTGTTATTTATATTGCGGGAGCCGGAGATACGCTATGGGATATCGGTAAAAAATATTATGTGCCGATTGCGCAGTTAAAGGAAGTGAACGAACTGGTTTCGGAGGAGATAAAAGCCGGAGATAAAATTCTGGTGGTAAAAGGGGTTTCATAGAGACTAGGAGAAGATCGGGCGGACTAATTAAAAGTCCGCCCGAAAAGAAACTACATTTTTGCTTCAAACTCAGCAAAGCTGGATGCCTTAGCCGCACATTTCAGCCATTTATTTAGAATATCCGAGTTGGTTTCCTGACTGATGCGCTGTATAAGCTGTTTCGGAATATTGCCGAGATCTTCTAATAATTCCAAAATATCCTCGATTTTTCCCTCTATAAAGCCTTCCTGTCTGATTCTGTCTGCGATTTCACACATGATTGTAACACCCTCCTTCTGTACTTTGAAATATTTGACCCGTTCCACAATCCTTGGGAAATTTTCTGTCTGATAAAACGGGTCAGAGTTTTTGAGATATTCTAATAATTCGTTGATTTTCTCATCATCTGTCGGATATTCCAGGTTAAAATAATTTTCATACTGACCATTATCCGGAAATGAAGATATTTTTTTGCCATAGTGCCCTCTTTTGCCGCCGATAAAATCCTCCTGTGTAATATATATCATAGTCACATCTGGCAGTTCATAATAAGGTCTTCCTTTTTCCAGTATACTCATATCAATGCTGGAAAGATAGTACCTTGTTCTCTTAAACGGTGCAGGCTCTTTATACATCTGTAGCTCCACATTAAAAAGATTTCCGGATATTTCTTTCGCCAGAATATCCAATTCCACCGAATGATTTTCAAGGTTCCGTATGACATACTGTGTTTTGACACTTTTTAAAACAATGTCTTCATCCTTTAACAATATCCTGCAAAGTTCCTGACAGGCGCCGACATCTTCAAATACTTTTCCTGCGAACAAATCGCTTGTCAGGTTGAAGACAGCTGTTCTCTGCTTTTGGTCATCATAAGTTTCGATAGTGCTTTTGTTTTCCATAGTAACCTCCCTGTAAAATTATGCAGGAAAGCTACGATACTTCTTTTCATTTTTACAGCAGTCCTGCCAAACAAATGTGAATCTCTGGCAGAATTGCCTGAATATGCGGCATATGATGTTGTGCGCATATATAAGAATCGAGATTTGTTTTAATTTGTAACGATATTGTAGCATGAAAATATTTGAAATGCAATAGAAAAATGATAAAAATATAAACGCAATTACGCATATCATAAGATGCCCTCAAAATGGTTTAATTGATTCATTGAACTGGTAAACCTTGTAATCACAATGTGCTGATATTATACTGAAAACAACAATATTTCAGCATAGGAGTTCTGAATGATTGCGAGGAGATACGGAGAGAGTAATAAAATGAAAGATTGTAGATTGAATGAAGAAGTGTTATTAGACAAAAATCATTTACCTGTTTTAATGATTTTGAATGCGATTAATGAAGGAAGATTTTTAGGAGTACTTGAGGCTATAAGTAAAGGAATTGGTTTTGGAGTGGAAAGTGGTGCGTGTACATTCCCGGATGATTTGGACGAATTTGACAAAGCCAATGAAGTAGAATTAAGTGGAATAGAGTTTGGTTTATATAGTGGTGAAGAAGTTGTTATAGATTATCAGACATTATATTACTATTTAAAAAATTTATGTGACAAGTATATAGAAAAAAAGTTACTGCATACAGATATTGTTAAGGGATTTTTAGCTGATTATACAAATAAATTTTTGAGTCGCAAAGAAAGGAAAAATTCAAATTGATTCATACAATTCAGATGTTATTGCCGCTGAATAATCTTTACACTTTCCATTCAATCCTATATAATTGAATTGTATCAATCCATACAAGCCACAATATAGAAAGTGGGTGATTGTATATGGCACTTGAAGAACAAAGACAGGCAGCTATTGTCACATATGTTAATTTAATGAGAATTAAAGCATGTGAAGCATGTGAAGCAGGTGAAAACAGAGAACTTGATTATCAAATCAAAGTTGCAAAGGTTATGTTACAAAATTTTGGTATTGATTTTTCAGAACTAGAATATTAATATTTCATAATTCAATAACAATCATAACTAAAGTGTAAAGCCTAATAGATTATCAAGGACTTTACACTTTTTATGCTAATGCGTTCGTTTATGATTTTACATTTATGAAAAACTGTGGTATGATATATCAGGAAATTTACTTCGTAAGATTTACTTTGTAAAAAATTTACTACGTAAATTATTCGAAAGGGGAACGGTATGAAACGAAAGGGACATAATCATAAGGAATCTTTTTCCATACTCCTGATTTCCAATACGGGACAGCAGAGCAGGCAATTTCATGTTTCACGGTTTGTAACCAGGCTGCTTGTCGTTTTATTGGTTCTGATTTGTGTTGGCATCGGCGGAGCGGTGTGGATATTCTGCCAAAACCCGTTTGAGGGTATTGTACAGAATAATAATCTGCGCGCACAGATGGATGCACAGGCGCAGACGATTCAGCAGTTGGAGACAGAAAAAGAAACCTTAGCCCAGGAATTGGCTGCATTACAACAGGAAAATGAGAATATACTTCAGGCAATTGATACCCCGAATGAAGAAACGGAAGCAGAGCCGGAAGCAACGGAGGATCCGGATGCAGGTATTCCACGCCGTTATCCGACTTCCGGAACAAGCGGAAGATTGTCATCCTATTCTGAGGAGGAGCCTTATCTTGCTATCAGTACACATACGGAGGGCAACATTATTGCTACCGGCAATGGTACGGTAACTGTAGTTTCATCGGATGATACTTATCCGGTGATTGTGGAAGTGGAGCATGATAAAGGGTATCGGACACGTTATATGTGCCGTCAGCAGGCAGATGTACTGGCAACAGAGGGCGCACAGGTGGAAGCAGGAGATACACTATTTACCATAACAGTAGATGAATCCCAGTTGGATTATCAGATTCTTTTTGAGGGAGAACCGATTGACCCGCTTACAGTGATTGAAGCGAAAGGATAAAAGGAGGATTATATTATGATGGGTAAGAACAAAAATACCGGAGCAGATGCAAGAGCAAAGGTTGGCACACTGATTGGAAAGGGAGCCGTTTTTGACGGTAATCTGACAGCGCCGGAGACCGTTCGGATAGATGGAACGCTGAACGGGAATTGTAACTGTAAAGAACTTTTGATTGTCGGTGTTGACGGAAAAATCAACGGTGATATTTTTTCACAAAACGTTATTATTTCCGGAAGGGTGGACGGCGATATTGAAGCAAAAGGAAAGCTGGAACTACTTTCTACCGGAAAACTGACCGGCAATATTAC
>CAMWMM010000196.1 GCA_947175285.1 uncultured Lachnospiraceae bacterium | reverse complement strand
AGCAAGAAGTGCAGAGACCGGAGAGCATACGAGAAGAATTAAGTATTTCACAAGAATTATGTTAAAGAATCTTATGAAATATTATCCCAAATACGGCATCACACAGGAGCAGGTTGATGAAATCGCCAGAGCATCAGCGTTGCATGATATCGGAAAAATCGGTATTCCGGATGCCATTTTATTGAAACCGGCGCGTTTGACACCGGAAGAATTTGAAATTATGAAAACCCATACGACTATCGGGTGTGAAATATTGGAGAAATCTTATAAGGATCAGACCAGTGAGTTTTACAGATATGCTTATGACATCTGCCGTTACCATCATGAGAGATGGGATGGCAAGGGATATCCGGATCACTTAGTGGGAAATGAAATTCCGATTTATTCACAGGTCGTTGCTATCGCGGATGTTTATGATGCACTGGTAAGCCCCAGAGTTTATAAGAGCGCATATGCCAACAGCATGGCATACGACATGATTATGAATGGCGAATGCGGTCAGTTCGCACCGGATGTATTAGAATGCTTTGCGCTTGCTAAAGAAGACTTCTTTAATATTGTCGAAGTAATTAAGATGTTTGACTTTGCATAAAAAATGAATAGTAGGCAGCAAAGAAATGTGATTTTTTTGCTGCCTTTTAGCATTGTAGTGGGGGGATATGATGGACTGGAACGAAAATGGTGCGTTCCCGATTGAAGATGCGTTGGAAATGATTTTTGTATTTGACCAGGCTGGCATAATATCATATGCGAACGCCACCGCCAGGAAAAAACTGGAATATGAAGATGAATTGTGTGGCAAAAGTATCGGTGATATATTTCCGGGAACATTCAAAGCTGCAGAGGGCGCTTTTGAGACAGACTATCAGTTCGGAAACGAATTGCAGGCACTGGTGGCATATCGAAAAAATCTCACCTGTTTCCCGGTAGAAGCCAAAATCATAGAGAGCAGCCGTCGTCGGAATACCTATATCTGTATGGCAAATGACACGCTGGAAAAAGAATATTTAAATAGGGAAATAGAGCATGTAAAGCAGGAAGCGGAACAGGCGCTGAAAGTAAAATCAGAGTTTGTAGCAAATGTAACGCATGAACTGCGTACACCAGTAAACGGCGTGCTTGGCAATACCAGAGAACTGTTAGATGAGGTGACAGACGAACATATTGCAAAGTATCTGCGCCTGATTGAACGCTGTTGCGGCGATATGAATAAAATTATTAACAACATTCTTGATTTTTCCAAGCTGGAAGCGGGAAAGTTTTTGTTAGAGCCGCGCGAATTTGATTTCAGGAATATGTTAGATTATGTGCGCTCGCAACATATTAATAAACTGACGGAAAAAGGGCTCGGCTTTTTTATGACGGTATCACCGCAGATACCGACGCATATAATAGGAGATGAACTGCGCATTGTGCAGATTTTGAATAATCTGCTGTCAAATGCCCAGAAATTTACGACGGTAGGGAAAATTACGGTCGAAGTCGTAAAGACGGCGCAGGTAAAAGATAAAATAGAACTGTTTTTTATTGTCAAAGATACCGGTATCGGTATTGATAAAGCAGACAGAGATAAACTGTTCCAAAGTTTTTCCCAAGTGGATGCTTCGATTTCCAGAAAGTATGGCGGTACGGGGCTTGGATTAAATATTTGTAAACAGCTTGTGGAATTGATGGGCGGTAAAATTGAAGTGGAGAGCGAGAAAAATAAAGGAAGCACATTCTCATTCTCTATCTGGGTAGGAGCCAGTGAGACGGAGGCAAATGCGCTTCAGTCGGAAGCTGACAGTACAAAGGCAACCCTTTTTGCCATGTCACCGCAGGAAGATGACGACGGCGGCGCAGAAAATATGATACAGTACGGAACACCGGAGAATAAAGAGGCGTTGAAGAAAAATCTTTCAAAGCTGATTCTATGTGTAGAGATGGAAAACTGGGAAAAGGCGGAGATGTTTATGGAAACCGTCAGACAGCTCTCACAGGGTGCGCCGCGCGAGATAAGCCGTGTGATTTTGAAAATGAAAATGGCGGTACAGAAAGAAAGCTATGATAAAGTAAGCGCCGGATATGAGGAATTGAATACTCTTCTATAAGAAAAAGGAGGGAATCGGGTTCAATGGAATATGATAGAGAAAATGCAGGCGGCGAAACGGTACTGATAGTTGATGATATTGAGACAAACAGACTGATTCTGGAAGAAATTATAAAAGATATGGGATGCGCTCCTATCCTTGCGGAGAGTGGCGAGGAAGCATTGGAACTGGCGAAAGCGAATCTGCCGGAACTGATTTTAAGTGACATTTCCATGCCGGGGATGGACGGCTACGAGTTGTGCAGAGAGTTGAAGAAGCATAATGATACGAGCCAGATTCCCGTTGTATTTATATCCGCATTCGATGATCCTATGGATATTGTAGAGGGGTTTTTAATCGGAGGAGAGGATTATATCACAAAACCGTTTATTCCGGAAGTTGTGCAGGCGCGCGTAGGCGTTCATCTGCATCTGCATGAAGTTAAAAGAGAACTGATGGAGATGAACAGGCGGCTGCAGATTTCCGTAGGCGAGCAGTTAAAACAGATGGAACTGGAAAAGAAGAATATTTTGTATGCGCTGGCAAATATTGCAATGCAGAATGCCGATTATGAGAGTGATTATATGGAGAGACTAAAGTCCAACTGTGGTATTCTGGCACAGGGCATGCAGCTTTCTCCGTTGTTTGAGGATAAGATTTCGGATATTTATGTAGATACGGTAGAACTGGCGGCGCCCTTGTGTGATATCGGAAATATCGGTGTGCCGGTGGAATTGTTAAAGAAAAATGGTGAACTGACAGAAGATGAAAAAGCTACTCTGCAGAATCATACCGATATAGGTGCAAAACTTCTAAGCGACTTATATGTCAACAGTGATTATAATGAATTTATCACTACGGCAATTGATATTGCACGTCATCACCATGAAAACTGGGACGGCAGCGGCTATCCTGATAATCTGAAAGCTGATAAGATTCCGCTTGCGGCGCAGATTGTCGCTGTTATGGAACGCTATACTTCCCTGACAGGGAAAGATGCCCACAGCCGGGAAGAGGCGCTTGCGTGTATGGAAAAAGAATCCGGTATACGGTTTAATCCGGATATTTATGGGATATGCTGTAAGATATCACGGCAGTTTCATTAGAAAATGATTGATTAGTTTCGAGGGAGCAGAAAAATGGCAGCAGATGAAGAAAATCAGAAAATTTCTTTAATGATGACAGATGAAGAACTGAAGCGAATTTCGGTATTCATGAAACAGCGTTATGGAATAGAACTTGGACAGAAAAAAGTAATTGTTAACGGGAGACTGCAAAATTATGTAAAGAAGAACGGCTGGAAGAATTATCATGAGTTCATGGATGCGGTGGAACGTGATAAGACTGGTATGCAGGAGAAAATACTGGTTAACTTTCTGACAACAAACCATACATATTTTATGCGTGAGTTTGAGCATTTTGATTATATGAGGAGTGTGGTACTGCCATGGCTTCGGACGAAAGAGGCAAGAACCAAGGATTTGCGTATCTGGTGCGGTGCAGCTTCCACAGGGGAAGAACCGTATATGATAGCGATGGTTTTATCCGATTTCTTCGGTCTTGAGAAGAATCAGTGGGATAAAAAAATACTGGCGACGGATATTTCAACTAAAGTATTACAGCAGGCAATGTTGGGGGTTTACAGTGCAGAGCAGCTTAAGAATCTTCCGGAGCAGTGGAAGAGACATTTCTTTAAGTCGGCTGCAGGCGGAACACAGTATCAGGTAACGGATGAACTGAAAAAGGAAGTTCTTTTTAGAAAGTTCAATTTAATGGATCCGCTTCCGTTTAAGAAGCCGCTGCATGTTGTATTTTTACGAAATGTTATGATATACTTTGATGATAACACAAAGCGTGATTTGGTGCAGAGAATATATGACGCGATGGTGCCGGGAGGATACTTTTTTATCGGCACGACGGAGACAATCGACAGAAGCAGTACGCCTTTCCAGATTATTCAGCCGTCTATTTTCAGAAAAAGGGAGGGGAATTAAGACTTATGCAGCCAATTAAAGTGTTAATTGTTGAAGATTCCATTGTATTTAGGGAATTGTTGGTTCAGAACCTCAGCAAAGACCCGGCGATAAAGATTGTAGCGACCGCGAAAGACCCGTTTGAAGCAAGGGATCTTATTTTGGCACACAAACCGGATGTCATGACTCTGGATGTGGAACTTCCCAGAATGAACGGAATCGAATTTCTTCGGAAACTGATACCGCAGTATCCGCTTCCGGTTGTTGTTATCAGCGCATTAAGCGATAAGGTATTTGATGCGATGAACGCCGGAGCCGTAGATTTTGTGGCGAAGCCGGCGGTATCCAACCGTATGCAGTTAGAAGATTTTATCAAGAATGAACTTATGGTAAAGATTAAGATTGCTTCTACTGCAAGAATAAGCAATATTAAGAAAACGGTTATGATGCATCAGGAGCATCAGGAAAATCCGGTTTTACAGAAAAATAATTTAATAGTGGCAATCGGAGCCTCAACGGGAGGAACGGAAGCTATTTTTTCCGTCGTTAAGGATTTTGGAACCGATATACCAGGGATTGTCTGTGTACAGCATATGCCGCCTAAGTTTACGGAAATGTATGCCAAGAGGCTGGATGATCAGTGCCGGATTTCGGTAAAAGAGGCGGAAAACGGCGACAGAGTGCTTCCGGGACATATGCTGATTGCGCCGGGCGGCGACAGGCATATGCGCTTAATTAAGGTAAACGGGGTTTATCATGTGGAAGTAAAAGCGGGTCCTAAAGTGAACGGACACTGCCCGTCAGTGGAAGTATTGTTTGAGTCGGTGGCAAAAAGCGCCGGACGCAATGCCGTAGGCATCATCCTGACAGGAATGGGCGGTGACGGCGGAAAAGGACTTTTATCCATGCGGAGAGCAGGAGCAAGAACAATCGGACAGGATGAGTCCACTTGTGTAGTTTATGGAATGCCCAAAGTTGCTTATGATTTGGGAGCGGTGGAATACCAGGAAAAACTGGGTGATATCGCTGGACGAACATACGCATTGTTAAATAAAATGTAAAGGAGAAAGAATATGAAGATTCTATTAGCCGAAGATGATTTTGCGACACGAAAATTCATGGTAAATTTTCTGTCAAAGTATGGTGAATGCGATGTTACTGTGGATGGTATGGAAGCGGTAGACGCATTTATGATGGCTCTGGAGGACGGAGAACCGTATGATTTGATTTGTCTTGATATCATGATGCCTGTCATGGACGGCTATCAATCGCTTGTAGGTATTCGTAATCTGGAGAAAGAAAGAAACATACCGGAGGATAAAGCGGTTAAAGTCATTATGACAACAGCGCTGAATGATGAGGCAAATGTAAAAATGGCGTTTGAACTGGGATGTACGATTTATTCCGGAAAACCCATTGATCAGGAGAGATTTGAGACAGCGCTTAAGAAACTCAATCTGATTTAACGCAAGAACTTATTTAGAATATGCAGGAAAGGAGAAGGAGATGGCGGAAGATTTTAATACAGACGGTATGTTGGATATGTACCTGTTCGAGAACGGTCAACTGTTAGAGCAGCTGATGGAAATGGTTCTTGACCAGAAGGATGCGGATTGTTTTGACGAAGACAGCATCAATGAAATATTCAGAACCATGCATACGA
This sequence comes from uncultured Lachnospiraceae bacterium, assembly GCA_947175285.1. The sequence continues at coordinate 2,805 of CAMWMM010000196.1, read as the reverse complement.
TTAAAGGCTCTTCGGGCATTATGATGTTCGATGAGATAACGGCTGTAGCGCATAAGCTTGAGGATGTTTTCTATTATCTGAGAGAATCCCATCCCGAAAATGTACCTCACTTGGAATTGGTGGACCATGTATTGGAGGTAGAGGACTTTATCTCAAATGAGCTGGAGAAGATTCGTAACGGCGATCCGGCAGACGGCGAATCAAAAGAACTTGTTGCAAGCCTTGATGAGTTCCTTGAAAAAATCAAAGGCGGCGGCAAGGGCGGAAAGAAAAAAGGTGAAGAACCGCCTGAAAACAAACATGAGGAGCCGAAACAGTTTTATATTGCTCCGGTTGCTACAAGCGCAAGCCATTTTTATAAAATTTATGTTTCCTTTTTCCCGGAAACGGAGATGGCAAACGTACATGCTTACAAAGTAGTGTATGCTCTGAAAGAAGTTGCAGAGGATTTGCTGTATTCCCCGGAGGATATTATTTCCGATCCGGACTGTGCGGAGACAATTATTAAAGAAGGATTCAAGATTCTTTTGCAGGCACAGTGCAGCGAAGATGATATCAGACGGATTGTCGGTGTCGGATATGATATTGACAAAGTAGATGTCTACGAATGTAAGGCGGAAGAATTTTTGCAAGGGTTTGATTTCGGGGAGCAGGATGCTGCATCGGCGCCGGTAATCGACCTTGATTCGAGTGTGGAAGAGATAGATGCGAGAACACAGACAGCAGAGGGAGAGGCACCTAAGGAAGAGAAGAAACCTGAAAAGCCTGCCATTGCACCGGGTGATTTCGTTATTAAATCCAAAGAACCAGGTAAACAGAAGAAACTGGCAAAAGATAAGCCTAAGGGAGAGAAAGCCACTTTCATCAGCGTAGATGTAAGAAAAATGGATCAGTTGATGGATTTGATTGGAGAACTTGTCATTTCAGAGTCGATGGTATTGCAGAGTTCTGATTTGAAAGTGCCGGGATTAAACCTGGATAATTTCTATAAGGCAGCGGCACAGTTAGCTAAGAATTCCACTGATTTGCAGAATGTCATCATGTCGATGAGAATGGTGCCTCTTGCAAATACGTTCCAGAAGATGAACCGTATCGTATTTGATGTTTCCAGAAAACTCGGAAAGGATATCGAATTCGTTATGGTCGGCGAGCAGACTGAGGTGGATAAGAATATCATTGAGCATATTTCCGACCCGCTTATGCACATTGTCAGAAATTCCGTAGACCATGGTATTGAGACTAAGGAAGAACGTCTTGAAAGTGGTAAGCCGGCGAAAGGAAAGGTTACTCTTTCCGCAAAGACAGAGGCTGGTAAAGTATGGATAAGCGTAGAAGATGACGGCGCTGGTCTTGACAGAGAAAAGATACTGGCAAAAGCGAGAAGACAGGGGCTTTTGGATGAAAATAAGCCGGACAGCGCTTATTCCGATAAGGAAGTATATCAATTCATCACATTACCCGGCTTTTCCACGAACGAAGTTGTTACGGAAATATCGGGACGAGGCGTTGGTATGGACGTTGTAGTCCAGAACATTCAGGCAATCGGCGGTGCATTGGAAATTGAGAGCAAAAAGGGATTCGGCAGTATCATGAACTTAAAGATACCGCTTACGCTTGCTATTATAGACGGCATTGTCATGGAGATAGGAAATTCTTCTTTTGTCATGGAGACAGGCGCAATCAAAGAATTTGTCCGCGTAAAAGAAGAGATGATGATTCATGAACCGAATGGTGACGAATACATTATGATTCGCGGTGAGTGTTTCCCGGTGCTTCGTTTAGGTCAATGGTATGGATTGGAGCAGTATAAAGAATCTGTAGAAGATGGCGTTATGTTAATCCTGGAGGTAGATGATAAAAAAGTCTGTCTTCTTGTCGATAAGCTGATTGGCGAACAGGAAATTGTAGTAAAACCGATTCCTTCGTATATCAAGAAGGTAAAGGGATTATCCGGTTGTACACAGCTTGGAGACGGAAGCATCGCTTTGATATTGGACGCTCCCGGTTTGATAGAATAAAATGAAGAGAAAGGAACGGTAATCACATGGAAGAAAGAAGCGAATTGAAAAGACAGGTGGAAGAAAATGCCGCTTCCCAAGAGAGTGATACGCAAAAGGGGAAGTACATGACTTTCAAATCCGGTAATGAGTACTTCGGATTGGAAATCCAATATGTCAACGAGATTATCCAACTGCAGGCGATTACGGCAATCCCGGAGACAGAGGATTACATCAAAGGTCTCATTAACTTAAGAGGAAAAGTTATTCCGGTTGTTGATGTCAGACTGCGATTCAAACAAGAACCGTTCGAGTACAACGACAGAACCTGTATAATAGTGATAAACATAAAGTCTATGATGGTTGGACTGATTGTTGAGAAAATCGCGGAGGTTGTTGAAATTAAAGAAGATAATATCCTGCCTCCCCCGAGTGTCGGACGCGCCGATAGAGTACAGAATAAATATGTTTACGGTATCGGTAAAGTCGGAGATGCGGTCAAACTGCTGTTAGACCCCGACAAGTTGCTAAATGATGAAGATTTATCAGTTGTTGAACAGGCAAATGAAATGAATAATGATGAAGAATGAGAGGTATGAGAGATGAAAAACGTGAAGATTAAAGTAAGATTGATTGGAGCATTTGTTATTAGCGTTTTGTTCACAATCATCAACGTGATTTTCGGCATTATGTCGATGGAAAAAGTAGCATCTACAGAAGCAGAGTTAGAACAAAAATATGCAGATAATGCAGCTTATTTTTCAATTGGTATATGTATCGTATCAATTCTGGTTACAGTATTTTTAGC
>CAMWMM010000195.1 GCA_947175285.1 uncultured Lachnospiraceae bacterium | reverse complement strand
TAAAATAAACTGTTGTTTATCAGAAACTGATGATTATCAGTTATAAATTTTGTTTACATGTACATAATAGTAACTTATAATAATTGTGCAATAAATTGAACAAATATTTGTACAAGAAGGGAGGCGGTATTATGCTAGCAGTCAATTATTCCACAATCAGGAACAACTTAAAAACGTATTGTGATGAAGCAACAGATAATAATGAGACAGTGATTGTTACCCGTAAAGATGAGAAGAATGTTGTAATACTTAGCTTGGAAAAATATAATCAGATAATGAAAGCAGCCCAAAATGCGGAATATCTTGCCATGATTGATAGAGGAATAGCTCAGTTGTCTTCCGGAAAAGGGCAGCAGCACGAACTGATAGAGGTGGAAGATAATGAATAAACTATGGTCGGATCGTGCATGGGATGATTATATATATTGGCAGATGCAAGATAAGAAGACATTGAAGAAGATAAACGATTTGGTGAAAGATATTGAGCGTAATGGTTTATCTGAAGGAATCGGAAAACCAGAGCCATTGAAGCATAGAAAGGCTTGGAGCAGACGGATAGATAGGGAAAACAGATTAGTGTATAATATAGATGAACATGGAAATTTGTGGATAATTGCATGTAAAGGACATTATGAGGACTGATGTTAGTGAGCTGCCCTTTATCTAAAGATAAGGGGCAGCTCATATTAGTTTATTTATACTGTTTCTTCCATCCATACCCGCATCTGATTTTCTCCGCGGTTGCCCCATGTATAATAAGGAACGGCAACGGCTTTGCATGGTTTCATGGAAGGAGCCTTATCGGAATACAGTCCATCCGTGTCAAAATCGTCTCTGCGAAGTGCATCTGCCGTAATCGTGACGCTGCCTTGCAGAAGATTTTCCTGATAATCGGATACGGTAAGGTTTCCTCCTCTTTTCAGGGAAAGGGATAATACATCCATATCATTATCCATGCCCTCGAAGCAGTATACGAGCGGACCGCGGCAGATGGCAGTTTTGCCGGTTAGTTCCGGTATTTTGGAAGAAGCGTACTGATATTTTGGCGTATCATCCAGAGTCAATCTGACAGAGTCGCCGTCAGAAACCGTAAGGTAAACATATCCATCCTGAGGTACTGCATCTATGGTGTTGTCATTAATACTTATCTGCCATGTTTTACTCCATTCGGGAATCCTGACAGCGAGTTTTCCGCCTTTTTCTATTTGGTAAATAATCGTAAAATCATAGGGATAGCCGGTCTTACAGGTGAATTTCATCCCATTTTCCAAGCATACTTCGCCGTCGGCGAACATATGACAGAAAGCAGTGTCGGCATTTTCTCCGTAAGCATATTTCCCGAAAGAGGATATGAGGCGGGCGACATTTGGCGGGCAGCAGGCGCAGGCGTACCATTTCGGACGCACGGGCAGGTCATGTTTATGCGTTGCGGCAATGCCTGATATGCCGGGAATCACTTCCAACGGATTTACGTAGAAGAAACGTCTGCCGTCAAGCTGCATACCGGCAAGCACCGTGTTATAAAAAGCGCGTTCACAGACATCGCCGTATTCTCCTTTCACTTCATTCTCTAACATTCTGGAGCCAAAAAACATGAGACCGATAGAGGCACATGTTTCCGCATAAGCGGTATCCCCCGGCAAATCATAATCTACGGTAAAAGCTTCGCCCAACACAGTAGAACCGATTCCTCCGGTCAGATACATCCGGCGTTTTGTAATGCTTTCCCACAATTTCCGGCAGGCGTCAAGGAGTTCTGCATCGTCTGTGGAAGCAGCAAGGTCTGCCATAGCAGTATAAAGATAGACGGCACGTACGGCATGGCCGACAGCTTCCGTCTGCTCTCTGACAGGTTTGGAGCCTTGCAGGTAATCCGTATCTGCGGGGTCTGCGCCCCATACGTTCCAACTGCGCTGTTCTTTTTCTTCTTTGTAAAAATCAGGGTTCTGTCCGCGTGTGTTGATGAAATGCGCAGCAAGTTCGAGGCAGTGCTTATTATTCGTGAGACGGTACATTTTAAGCAGTGCAAGTTCTACTTCCGGATGCCCGGGACAACCCTCATGTTTTTCAGTGATAAAATGATTGTAAATATGTTCCGCGTTTTTAAGCATGACCTTTAAAAGTGTATCTTTTCCTGTTGCTTCATAATAAGCGCAAGCGGCTTCCATCATGTGACCGGAGCAGTACAGTTCGTGCCCCTCCTGCAGATTTGTCCAGCGTTTATCTTTATCTTTAATCGTATAATAAGTGTTTAAATAACCATCGTTATCCTGCGCATCGGCAATGATAGCAATCAGGTCATCCACTGTTTTTTCCAGATTTTTATCAGGAAAAAGAGAAAGGGAGTAAGCAGCCGCTTCAATCCATTTAGCGGCGTCGCTGTCCTGAAAAACCATGCCGTAAAAGCCGTCTCCGGTATCCTCTCCGCGGATGGCACGTCCGGCATTGATAAAGTTTTGGACAACATGGCTTTTTTCGGTATCAGGTGCTTCGTCGCAGAGGACGCTGTACTGATAGGGAATAACTACATCTTTAATAAGACGTTGGTATTTTCCGATAAAACCATCTGCTTTGTAGGATTTGATGGAGGTTTGCTTCTGTATTTTCATAATGAGATTCCTTTCACGATTGTTTGGCGTTATTTTTCCTTATGGATATTATATACGTAATGCGGGCAAAAGGGTAGGGGGAAAGTTGATTTTTCTAAGGCAGTTTCCTATAATGAAAAATGGGTGAAAAGTGTGAAAAATAAATTTTCAACCGAACTTGTTCGGTTTGCGCAAGGTTTGAGAGAAAGGTATGGTATTTGAATGGGAAAAGTAATACAAAGGACGGTATCGGCGGCGTGTTTGACAGCATTTACACTTTTGGCGGCATGTGGCGGGCAGGAGACGGAGAACTTGCCGGAGGATGCGGTAGAAACGGTGTCGACAGATGCGCAGACAGCAGAGGCAGAGGAGACTGACCAGACGCTACTGGAAGAGAAATTAATGCCTGCGGGTATTGTCATAGACTTTCCGTTTCCCGCGACGCGGGATGCTGTTTATGAAGATGCTGAGCTTATTCTGGTATGCGTGGATGAGTCTGCGGGAACGTATGAACTTCGCCTTTATGATAAAGACAAAAATATCATGCAGCAGATTCCGTGTGGGGAATTGACGGAAAATATCAGTTTTTTCTATAACGATTTAACATCTGATGGAGATGAAGATTTGGAGATATTTTCAAGCGATTCACAAAATATGCTGCTTTTTATCAGTGATTATAGAATGAGGGAAACAGGGAAATTATTTCTGGATGAGGCAGCGGAGGTTCCGATAATAGATGTATATGGTCGTATTGTGCTAGGTGTAGTAGATGATTTATACGATATAGATACGGTTTATGAGAGAAATGAGGAGAAAAATGATCTGACAGCGCGCGGCAGCTTAAAACTGCAAAAAGAGGATGACACGCTGGAAATATGGGACTATCTGGAGAACAAAAATATTTTTGAGGGAAAAGTTGCATTACAGGAGGACGGCAGTCTCGTAAATGAAGAGTATTATCAATATCTTTGCTGGGGAAATCTATATCGTTTTTGGGAGGGTACGGAGGATGATACAATTCCGGTATGGGTTTCCGAAACAGAGAAAGAGGGAGAAAGCGGAGAGCAGAGTGGTTTTGAGTGGGCACAGAAAACTGTGTTCGGCAATACCGGTCATAGCACGGAATATGAAAGCCGTCAGACGTTTCTTGCGGATTTTGGCTTTGCGGATAAAGCGCCTTTTTATCAGTATTATGATAACCGAGGCAGTCTGCAGTTAGAATTGTATCTGGATGAAGCGAGTGGAAAAGGATGCGGGTTGATATATGATTATTATTATACCTATCAGTTGGAAAAACGGGAATCTGCGTACGGCTTTGCCTTTGATGCAGTATATCAGGGGGAATGGGAGCCGTCAGACCCTTATACTTTAACCACAGTGGAAGGCAGCACAGGTGAAGACGCAGGACGGGAATATGAAGAAATCACCGAATATACGGAAGATGGAAAAATAGACTATTATAAATCCACGGCATTCGTTGACTGGATTGGACCGGAAGAGAAGGAAGAAAAAGATATGCTTCTGGAAATCAATTATATTTACCGGGATGATGGAACTTTGTATTATCGGGATTACCATCATAACAGTATGGTATTCGAAACAACGTTTTGCAGCCTTGACAGTTATTATGACGAACTTGAAAGAGTCGTTTACGAGAGAGGATATATCACGCACGGAAGCATTCATGAGTACTATATTTATGATAATGGTGGGAAAGAGCCGAAGTATTATCTTTCGTTGGATGATAATCTTGGGTACTGTATACCGACTTTGGTGAGGTTTCACTGAGGGGAGGGTGTAGTATGTTTGACAGGGCGGAAAGAATGCAATCACTTGAAGAAACAAAAGCAATCATTATAGAAAATATCAATTTCAGGAGCGGAGTAGTTGAAGAGTCAACCTCGAAAGAGTCTTGGTATAAGATTATTCTGGATGTACGATGGAAAGGAAATGTGCATTTAGAGGTTCATGATACCGGCAGCGGATGGGGCGGCAGATATTACTATGTAGTTTTCAGAAATGGAGAAACGGTTTCGGCACATTATCGGAGCAATAAACTGGATGAGAAATTTTTCAAATCATTACAAAAGCTTGTAGATGAAATTGAAAACGGCGATTTTGATAAGAAAAAAACACATAGCGAGCAAGTCATGGAAATAGTTCAAAAGCGCAATCTTACAAGTTATATGAATCAAACTTTGAAGACAATCACGAAACGCGATTTTGGGGTACATCTTATGATATCGAAAGTTTTAATTATTATGATTTTAAATCTATTGAATGGGTAAAAGTAAAACCCCGTTTTGAGGAGCATATATGTCAGGGCAGGATAATGGATGATAAAATCGTACAACATGACGTTGAAACAGAATTTCTGGCGCTTATGGACAAATACCATATCGCCTATGAATATGACAGTGCGGAAGATTTATATGTAATATATGGATATAAATAAAGTTAATTCATTGACACAACCCATTCATGCACGGTAAGATTAGATATAATATAATTTGAGAAAGGGATACGGTTATAAAAATGGGGAAATATTTTTTAGCGATTGATATCGGAGCGTCCAGTGGAAGGCATATACTGGGCAGTTTGGAGAATGGGAAAATAGTACTTGAGGAAGTTCACCGTTTCTGGAACGGAATGGATGACAAAGACGGTACGCTCTGCTGGGATGTGGAGAGATTGTTCCATGAAATTATAGAAGGCATGAAGAAATGCCGTGAAATCGGGAAAATTCCGGTCAGTGTCGGAATTGATACATGGGGCGTTGATTATGTGCTGTTAGATAAAGATGATAAGATGCTTGGACAGGCAGTCGGTTACAGAGACCATAGGACGGACGGCATGGATGAGGAAGTTTACCGGATTATCAAGGAAGACGATTTGTATGCCAGAACGGGTATCCAGAAACAAATCTTCAATACGATATACCAGCTTATGGCAGTGAAAAAGCAGAATCCCGAATATATGGAAAAAGCAGCGGCGCTTCTGATGATTCCCGATTATTTCCACTACAGACTCTGCGGAAAAAAAGTGCAGGAATATACGAATGCAACGACTGGTCAGTTAGTTAATCCGACGACCAGAGACTGGGATTACGAGCTGATTGAAATGCTTGGCTTCAATAAAGATATGTTTCAGAAAATGTGTATGCCGGGGACGGCTATCGGGAAATTGACCGAAGAAGTCAAAAATATGGTTGGCTATGACTGCCAGGTTGTTCTGCCGCCGACACATGATACGGCGTCTGCGGTTATGGCAGTTCCGTCCAATGAAGAAAACGTATGCTATATCAGTTCGGGAACATGGTCATTAATGGGTGTGGAAAATGATGAAGCGGATTGTTCGGCAAAGAGCAGGGCGGCAAACTTCACAAATGAAGGCGGCTACGAAGGACGGATTACTTACCTTGCAAATATTATGGGACTTTGGATGATTCAGTCTGTGCGCAATCAACTGGCGCCGGATATGTCTTACGGGGAGTTGTGCGATCAGGCTTCTAAGGAAACGATCCAGACATTAGTTGACTGTCAGGATGAAAGCTTCCTTTCTCCGGATGATATGGTAGAAGCGGTTAAGGATTATTGCAGAAAAGCATCTCTGACCGTGCCTGAAACATTACCGGAGTTAGCGTCTGTCATTTATAACAGCCTTGCAAAATGTTATGCGGAGAAATTAAAAGAGATTGAAAATCTGACCGGAAATAAATATGACAGAATACATATTATCGGCGGTGGTTCCAATGCGGTATATTTGAATGAGCTGACGGCAAAATATACAGGGGTTCCGGTTTATGCGGGACCGGGAGAAGCTACGGCGCTCGGCAATATTTTGACACAGATGATTCAGGATAAAGAATTTACGGATTTGAAGCAGGCGAGAGAGTGCGTGGCAAAATCTTTTGAAATCAAGATTTATAAATAGCAGGCATTCTACCCCGAATAGGAAATGATATTAAGGAAAGAGGGCAGTAATGATGAAAAAAGAACATCATACCGTCACGATATGTTTTACGAATAACAAAGGCGGAAGCGGGAAATCGACCTGTTGTGCCAATGTCGGATATGAACTGGCGGCAGCAGGAAAGAAAGTGCTTTTGATAGATGGCGATATGCAGTTGAATCTGTCCCTGTCTTTTTTCGATGAAGATGCGGTGCTTGCAATGGCGGAGAATGAGAATAATCTTTATTATGCCATTCGCGGGAAAAAGGATTTAGAAAGCTACAGGGTTGCAACACCGTATGAAAATCTGGATATCATTCCGTCTTCCACATTGATGAGTCAGGTGGAATATGAACTTTTTACGATGATACAGAGAGAATTTATTTTAAAGAAGTGCTTACAGACCATCAAAGAGAGCGGGGAGTATGATTATATTCTGATTGATACACCTCCAACGCTCGGTACGTGGGTCATCAATATTCTCTGTGCTTCCGACTATGTTATTGTGCCGGTCGAAGCGTCACCGTGGGGGCTCTTTGGTCTAGCCAATATGTTTGATTTTCTAAATAATATTCAGGATATGACCGATGCCCGGATTATGGGCGTATTGATTACGAAAGTGGATGAACGGAAAAACTATTACAGACAGACAAGAGAAATTCTAGAAGGCTATGAGGAAATCCGCGTTTTTGATTCTTTTATCCATGTGGATTCTGCAGTAGAATGGGCGCAGGATGCCTCAAAGCCTGTTGCAGTTTATAAAAAAGCGGCACGAAGTGCGACAGAATTTAAAAAACTGACAGAGGAGGTCATCAAATATGGCAGTAGGTAAAGGCAGTATGGCAAGGGCGGCGAAAGCGGCAGGACAGGAAGGTAAAGTGAAATCCGTTGCATCTCCCAAAAAAGTATCAGGAAAAACGTCTAAAACTCCGGTTGCGGCAGCTGAGACGATTGCTGCGCCGACAGAGGCGGTAATGCAGCAGGTTGTTTATCAGACAAGCAGCGGAATGTTAGAGCGTGACGCGAATTCCAATGAGATTTTTGGGTTAGGGGATGCTATGCCGGTGTATTATTTTTAAAAAGGGTTCATTATGTTGGAAACAGAGAGACTTGCAGCAGTATGAGGCACAGTTTCTCTGTTTTTTAATTTATATTATTAAAATTACAAAATATAGTGACAAACCAAACAAATAATGGTACAATATCATAAAAGCATATATTTCAATTCTAAATAATATTCATAACAATCTTTTTCATCCGGATATTCAAACGAAATCATGCTTTATATTCCAATAAAACAAAAGAATAAGGCAGGAGGTTTCGTGAAAGAATACTCCTCCTGCAAAAGGAGGCAGAATGGGTAAGAAAGATATTACACTGAAAGACTATTTTTCTGACCGCAGAAGATATGCTGATTTGTTGAATGGCAGTGTGTTTTGCGGGCAGCAGATGATTAAGGCAGAGGAATTGCTGGATACAGGCACAGTACAGTCGAAATCAGACGGTCATGCTGTGCTGGAACGCATAAACGATATAGCCATGAAGCAGAGAAAGGACGGCAGCATTTTTGCAGTATGGGTTGTGGCAAATCAAGAGAAAGTTGATTACAGTATGCCGGCGCGTGTTATGCTTCAGGAAGCGCTTGCATATGACAAGCAGATAAAGGATATTAAAAGGAAAAATCAGCAACAAGGCAAAGAAAATACATTTGCCGATTTCGGGGAATTTCTTTCCGGGATAAAAAAGGAAGACCGCTTGTATCCTGTAATCACATTAGTAGTATATTGGGGAGAAGAAAGATGGCAGGGAGCAAAAAGCCTGCACGATATGATTTGCTTCGGAGAAGATAAAATATTTGCAGATACATTAAAAGCACTTATTCCGGAATATCCGCTGCATTTTCTGAATCTGTCGGAAGTGCATGATTATCAGAACTTTCACAGTGAGATAAAAATGCTGTTTGAGTTATATGAC
>CAMWMM010000194.1 GCA_947175285.1 uncultured Lachnospiraceae bacterium | reverse complement strand
AAAAATATAAGCCCCCATTTCATAAGAACTGGAAAATCCGCCATTTCTGGGTTGCTGTATTATACCGCATCTCTAACGTTTTACTCATACCATCCTGCTCTATCCTGCACACAAACTGCTTTTCCTTTATCCCGACATAATTTTTTTCACCCCGTGATATAATATTTGCTATCATGAATTTCCTTATTTCGTGTTCTTCCGTCTCTACCCGAAACCACACAGGCGTTATCTTTCCATCACGGTCTGTTACAGATGCAAGCTGGACTGGTATATTCACCATCTTATCATGGTATATTCCATCATGAACCTGATTTTCCATTCCCTTCACCTCTTCTCCATTGATAAGTGTAACAATATATTAGCAAACATATGTTCTATTGTAAAGAGGAAATAATCTCCCAAATTCGTCTTCATATTTCAACTCATGATGGACTCCTTGCTGTTCACCTCTACACTTTCTTGTTGCCCGGACGTGTTTAAAACTTTCAGCCGTTAGAACGCGCTCATTCACACAAACAATGGAACCAACCTCGCGTATTACAAAATATAATAATCCTGCACATTGCTTTGACTTAAACTCAAAGGACTGGTAGTATATAAACATAGAAAAGGAAAAAGCTAAAATATGTATGAAATCATAAGTGGGTATTACCGCGCTATAGCATTAGAAATATTAGGTTGTGAAATTATGCATCAATAATATACCCAATAACAAGAAAACAAATTTCGGAAGTTCTTTCCAGAATTATTTTCAACTATAGACTGTGCCCTTTGGCTATAAATTTATTACAGGAGGTACATAATGCAATATTACGGATTTCAACACATTTTTGACGAATTTAGCAAGAGAAAAAAAGCTACTAAAGCAGAAGAACATGATATCGGAAAAATACGTGACAAATTCACAAGTATAATAGATTTAGTGGGAATAGATACTAATTTATTACGTAAGCACAAAGATGAAAAAACTGGAAAAATGGTTAGTTTCGACAATTCAAATCGACAATTCTGTTTTCCTGAAACAATATGCGATTTTTGCGTTGAGATAATTATACGATATCCAACATCAGATTTTAGGGACCTGCGTAAAGGTCAATATAGAATAGTCCCAATAAGCGTATTAAACTATCTCATTGATGGATTTACAGAATATCTTTTTGCTTTAGGATATGATTATCCAACAATTGCCAGAGAAAAATTTAAAATGAAGAAACGCTTAAAATATGATATTTCTGTACATTTATATGAACTTAATCAGGAATTCAGAGAAATAATGGAAAATGTAAAAAACTATACGAATTCCATCCAAGCAATCTATTATGAGGACTATGTATATCTTACTAGGTACATAGTTGAAAAAACTAAAAAATTTCGAGAACACATCGAATCTTTATGTAACAATTACACAGAGTTGCGTTCTGAAGAATTTTACAGGTTTGCCCAAGAAGAATCAGTGAATATTTCCAACTCAGAATCATTAGCAGACATACAACAATCTTCCTTATTAGCAGATGCATTAGAACATGATAAAAACTATCAAACTCTTTTAAGCGAGCAAATGAAAATTCTAAGCACATCAGATTTTATTAAAAATTTGAAATCGTCTTATAATAAAAACAATGAGCAACTCAGTGCCATAAGGAAACATCATATACATGAATTATTTGGTGATAAAATTCAAAAAACTGAACTGACATACAATTTTACACCTAACCATCCATTATATGTATTATATGATGCAATTAAGCTGACTGATGAAATGGAACAGGAACAAGCTGAACTCAAGGAAAAAAATTCTAGTATATCAAAGGAACAACGAGAAAAAGTAAAGGAAGAATTACAGAAAATTTACCTGCAATACTTTGATCTCCCTGAAATTGAACCGACTATACAACAAATTAAAGAGAAGGGTACAATAAAATACCCTTGTTGCTCTGGAGAAGAAACTATTGTCTATGAAGGAGCTACGGGATTTATTATAAATAAGTGTCCTCAGTGCGGCAAACAAGTATTGTTTAATCTTGATGATATGACAGCTGAGATGTATGGAGCATCAAAAGGTCATATGCGGTTAATTTAATATGAACACTATATACCACGAAATCAGAGCATATCAACCCACGCAGATTCCTTTGCGTTGAGATGATATGCTTTCTTTTTATCACACCCCCAAAAAAAATTTTTTTTTGGGGTTTTTCAAAGTTTTTTCTACGCGGTAAACTTTACATCATGGAAGGCATTACTTACCTTAAAAATTTCACAGCTTATGCGCTATGCGGTGCTAATAAGAAATATGCATAGTGCTGGAAGGAGGAACATGAGTCAAGAAGATTATGGTAATATGCCATACAATACATTTTCTATGGATTACAGACTGGCTTTTGAACGTGAATATGGCATATGTGCTGGGAAAAATATTCCAGAAAATATGATTTTAGAAATCGAAGAATCTGGTCTTTACTTAGGGTTAGAATCAACATATCGCAAGGGATACTATGTTGGTAAAAGAGCCGAGGATGACGGTAATGCTCTGGTTGTCGGAATAAACGGCAGCGGGAAAAGCTATATCTTGGCCAAGTCGATAATAGAAACATGGCATGCACCCTTTGTAGTTCTGGATTTTAAAGGAGAATTGTCACAGCATTATGGATATTTACTACGTAAAGGTCGAGTAAAACGAAAATATATCGTATTTGATCCCACTCATGGCGATATACCCTATGATCCTTTTGACAAGCTAAAAAAGGATGAGGTACATCTTAGAGAAAATGTATGTGAAATTTCATATGCAATTATCCCAAAGCCGCTTAATAATCCAGACGAATACTGGATTGATATAGCTCGGGATTTTTTGTCTGCGGTGATTGTATATTGCTATTCGATTGAATTGGATTTTATTGAGACAATCATAATAGCTGTAAACACTCCGGTTTCAGAAATGTGTAGCAAGATTATGCACTCTGATAATGTTCTCGCAAAGATGCTCATTAGTGAAACCGCTGGATTGAAAAGCGAACACCAAGCCATGATTGGCACTGAAATGAAGCGGCATCTCACGGTCTTTGCTACAGACCCAGACATACAGAATGCTTTAAGCAATGACCAAAACAAAAAATCATTTTCATGGGAAGATATCGTAACAGCAGATGATGCTCCAAATGTTTTCCTACGGTTAAGCCAAGATCGCTTGGAGCAATGGGATGGCATGATAAGACTAATGCTTACCCAGTTAATCCGGACATTGGAACGCCGACCAGATAAGCAAAGCCCACAAGGTCGTAGAACCAATCCAATTTTACTGCTCCTAGATGAATTTCCATTGTTAGGAAAAATGGATGCCATCACAAATGCACTAACTACCCTACGCTCCAAAAAAGTAACCTTTTGCCTGATGATTCAAAGCATAGCGCAGTTGGACGCGGTCTATGGCAGCAATATACGGAAGATTATAGTAGATAACTGCCAATACAAGGTCATGCTGAATATTACTGAGCCGGATAGCCAAGAGTATTTCAGCAGATTAATCGGCACTGTTCCGATTGGGCGACGCAGTATTTCCCAAAGCTATGTTCCAGCTACAGAGTATATCACATGTGGACAGCAAATTCAAGAATTTCGTGAACCGCTGATTCTTCCGCATGAGTTTGCGACTAACAGGGACATATTGCTGCATACACCTTATGGGCTGCTTAGTACGATCAAGCTCCCAGTGACAAAAACCCATCTACATGTTTATGAGCACGAGAGAATAATACGGAAATATATGGAGGAGAGGAAACATGACTGTTGAAGAGAGAATTGCTATGACATTGAAAAAAGTAGAGCAGCACGAACACCAACAGCTTTTACAAAATAATCGTAACAAAAAAGTTGAATCCAAAATCGAGCTTCGGCGAAAAATTTTGGTCGGGGAAATGTTTATCAAACATTTTCCTATCGCATTACAATTCACTCCGGGGAGAACATCTGATGAAGATAGCCAGATTTTCGAGCCGTTGGATGAGTACATGGAAGCATTGGCAGAATGCCAGCAATCTTTTCAGAAAATGGAAGAAGCATTGCTCCAGCGACATTAAACAAAACCCATGCTATGCGCACTTACATACTTGGTGCGCATAGCACTAAGCTAAGGAGGATGATTTGTGTGGAAGTAATCTCACTTCACATTGATATTATCAGCCGACGACATGGCAGATCGGCAATACAAATGGCTGCGTATTGTTCACGCGACAAACTATATAGTGATTATACAGGAAAGTCTTATGATTACACTGACCGTCAGGATCTGGTTTATCACGAGGTTATGCTACCAGACTCCGCACCGGACACTTTTCACAATTCGGAAGTTCTGTGGAACAGTGTTGAAAAAATAGAAAAAGCCAAGAATGCGCGACTGGCACGTACAATAATCATAGCACTGCCGAAAGAGCTTAACCATGAATCCCATATCAAAATGGTACGTCAATATGCAAAAGAATTCTTTGTACAGCAAGGTATGTGTGCTGACATATCAATCCATGATAAAGGCGATGGCAATCCACATGCTCATATGCTGCTCACCACCCGCTCCATAAATCGTGATGGTGAATGGATGTGCAAACAGCGGAGGAATTACCTTCTTGATAAAAATGGAAACAAGCTCCGTGACCCTATCACCCAACAATATAAGTTAGGAAAAAGCATTAAGACAAATAACTGGGATTCTCCTGAACGCATTGAGGAATGGCGAAAAGGATGGGCGGAAATATGTCAGTCATGGTTTAAACAATATGGTATTTCTAAGGAAATTACGCATAAAAGTTACGCAAGGCAGGGAGTTGACCGCGAACCAACAATACACCTTGGAGCTAAAGTAAAAGCTCTTGAGAAACGTGGTTTAACGACTGACCGCGGCAAAAAGAACCGCGATATTGTAGCCCGCAACTATGAACATGACCGTCAAATTCTCAGGCAGCGTATAGAAAAAAGCCATGACCATGAATTAGAGCGTGATAGATAGCATAAATCTCCTGTGTTCTATTGATTATTGCTAGCACAAATAATAACTTTATTTTATTTTCAAATTTAGGAAGAAAGGGGGGTAATCTCATGCAGCCAAACATTGATTTACAACAGTTGCAAGCATTGTTACAATGTGATACGCTAGATGTGTGTAACGTGCTTGATATGATTATGGCAAGCAAAAGAGAAAAAATTAAGAAGCTTCATGCATATGCGATTACCCCCGCTAATTCTCACAGCAAATACTGGACCACTTATTACAAACATGAGAATGGGCCCAGACAACGTATCCGTGGAAAAACTGAGAATGAACTGCTGGATAAACTTGTGAAGCTGTATGAAGCAGATTCGAACCTTGACAACTTAACATTCAACAAATTGTTTGACGAATGGCTGGAATACAAAAAAGCAATAACAAACAGTGCTAATACTATAAAAAGACACAGGCAGCACTACGCAAAGTATTTTGAACCTTCAAAACTGCATTCTATGAAACTTTCATGTATTGATACGTTTTTACTGGAAATGGAATGTAACCGCATCGTAAAAGAATTCGATCTGACCCGTAAGGCATGGGTAAACGCCAAAACTATTCTAAACGGTATGTTTGATTATGCCAAACGGAAAAAGTATATTACAGATAATCCATTGACGGATATGAAAATAACTGTACGGTATAAACAGGTCGTAAAGAAATCTGGAAATACCCAGACATATAACACGGATGAACTGGATGCTCTGAACAGATATCTTGACGCGATGTACCAAGAGACAAATGACAGTTCCTATCTTGCTGTACGGCTTAATTTCTTTCTTGGTTTACGTATAGGTGAATTATCCGCCTTAAAGCCGGAAGACATTATGGGAAACCAGCTTCATGTTGTTAGAGAGGAAGTACGTGATCAGGAAACTAATCAGACTTATGTTGTCGAGCATACAAAGAGCAACCGTGACAGATTTGTTGCTTTAGTACCACAGGCAAAAAAAATATTAGAAAAACTGGATATGCGCGGTTCCTATTTGTTTGAACGGGATGGAGAACGTCTGAGAGCCCGACAGATAGAATACGTCTTGGAAAAATATGCACAACGTCAAGGGATTGACCCAAAACGGAGCCATAAGATACGAAAAACTTATGCTTCAATACTCAGTGCATACGGTGTACCTATAGATGCAATCAGAGAGCAGCTGGGACATTCAGAACTCTCCACTACTCTGTCATACATATACAACCCATTGACAGAAGATACGACTTATTCAATGATTTCTGATGCTTTGGATGGTAAAAAAATACTGTGACTCAAATGTGTCTCAAAATGTCTCAAAAATCACAGAAAACAAAAACACGGAAACGCTGTATTTATCAACGTTTCCGATTCATTAAAAAGAGCGCGAGACGGGACTCGAACCCGCGACCCCGACCTTGGCAAGGTCGTGCTCCACCAACTGAGCCACTCGCGCATATTATTTATCCAACCAGATGAACAACCCTTATCTCCGCCGGACAAATAATAGCATACTACACTTACTAATTTTTGTCAACGAAAAATTCAAAAATTCCTATGTTAATTTATTAGCATATTTTATACGATAAATCCGCCGCAATGATTCATTGATTCTCTCTTCAGGAATTATACCCTCCTGAACGGCTGTCAAAAGCCCTGTATAAGCCTCTTCAAAGTTCTCGGGCATTAAAAGCATATCAACACCTGCCACAATAGCTTTTATCGCCGCCTCATCTGAAGCATAATTATCTGTAATGGCTCCCATATCCAATGCATCCGTAATAACAACGCCATCGAATCCCAATTCTCCACGAAGGATATTCGTAACAACAACGCTTGAGAAGGAACTTGGTACCATATCTTCATCTAAAGAAGCTGCTACAACATGACTGACCATCACAAAGTCCGCCCCCGCTTCAATTCCCGCCTGAAACGGAAGAAAATCGGAATTTTTCATACTGTCTAATGTCGTATCCATTTCGACCTTACCGTCATGGGTATCTTCTTTTGTCGAACCGATGCCGGGAAAATGCTTCAAACAAGCGCTGACGCCGGTTCCCTGCATACCATCTACCACATTTGACACCATCTCCGCACAGACACCGGCATCCGTTCCGAATGAGCGGCTTCCTAATATGTCGCTTCCTTCATCCGTAACAACATCGGCAACAGGTGCAAAGTCTAGGTTAAATCCTAAATCCTTTAAATATGTGCCTATTGTCATACCTGTCTCATAGGCAGCCGCCGCATCACCGTTTGTCCCGATATCTGCCATATTATCTACTTTAATCACATCAATATCGCTGTTCGCTACACGGCTGACATCTCCGCCCTCTTCGTCCACCGCAAGAAAAAGAGGATATCCGCTCATCGATACCGTAGCTGATAACATTTCTGTCAACTGCTCTTTATCTATAATATTTTCGCTAAAATATACCAATCCTCCGACTGCATATTGCTTTAATGCATCTTGTGTCGCATCAGCGGCCTGTGTAACAGTTTCCACTCCGGTCAGTGCCTCCGGTGTAATAATAAAAAGCCCCGCTACTTTATCCTCTAAAGGCATTGCTGAAATAACGCTTTCAACAAGTTCATCTATTTGTTCATCCATAGTTGCTACCTCTATCGTCGGAGGGGCTTCTATAATCATTTCCTCCGGCTGCTGCTGTTCCTGCTCCTGTTCCAAAAGCGCAGCTTCCAACTCTGCCTCTTGCTTTTTCGCCTTTAATGATGCAGAAATCCGCTGTCCTGCAACTATCCCTCCAATTATCAAAGCGATTACAAAAAGTACGACAACACTATAAGCGATAATCTGGTTTCTGACACGTCTTTTCCTTCTATAAGAACGTCTGTCCTCTTCGCTCTCCTCCTCTTCTGTGTCCTCCTCTTCCTCTATGTCGTCATCATCGTCATCGTCGTCGTCATCATCTTCTTCGTCATCGTCGTCATCATCATCAATATCAAAATCATCTTCATCTATAACTTCTATCTCATCATCTTCCATTTCTTCTTCTGAAAAAAGATGTTTCTTTCGATTAATCAATTTTCCCATACAATTCTCCAATCTCACTTTTTACATACAAGATATAGTATATAATAACCTATTTTAATACATTTTACCACATATTTTTTAACTTTCTCTCTATTTCTTTACATTTATGCTGATAAAGAAGCAGGCACACGAGGAAGCGGGTATCAATCCTTACGATTAACACCCGCCTCTAAACTATACTATCCAATGGTCTTTACCTCCATTTTTTCCTCTTTCGTACTCTTTCCACTTTTCTTTTGTATGAATATACTGTAACGGTTTTTTCTTTTTTCCTTTGTCCCTCGTTACTTTTCCTTCTGTACTCGATTACGATTCTGATAGATACTTTCCTTTCGGAAACATTCTATTTTGTTTTGTCTTTAGTTCCTTATTCATTTGTACTTTAAAATGGATTTTAATTTACGTTTTCGGTGGACCATACCTCTCTTTCTATAGATGTGATTCCTTTCCTCACCTCTATTGTAGTATCTATGTGAA
>CAMWMM010000193.1 GCA_947175285.1 uncultured Lachnospiraceae bacterium | reverse complement strand
ATGTAGAAGATGATCTGACAATTAACGGTGTTGTCTATAATGAGATGAAAGGTGCATTTTCCTCTCCGGATGATATGCTGGACAGAGAGATTATGAACTCTTTGTATCCGAATACTTCCTATGCAGTGGAATCAGGCGGAGACCCGGATGTGATTCCGGAACTGACCTATGAAGATTTTCTTGCTTTCCATCAAAAATACTATCATCCGTCCAACAGCTATATTTATCTTTACGGCGATATGGATATGACGGAAAATCTGACTTTTATTGACGAAGCTTATTTGTCACACTATGATGCTCTTTCCGTGGATTCCACATTGAAATCGGAGGCTCCTTTTGAGAAACCTGTGACGGTCTGCAAGCAGTACCCGATTATGGAGAGTGAATCGGAAAAAGACAGTACGTATCTGTCCTATAACATTTCACTGGGAGACAGTCTGGATAAAGAAAGCTACATTGCCTGCCAGATATTCGATTATGTACTGTGTTCCGCACCCGGTGCGCCTTTAAAGCAGGCGCTCATTGATAAGGGAATCGGAAAAGATGTTTACAGTGTGTATGACAGCGGCGTGAAACAGCCTTATTTTTCGATTGTGGCAAAAAATGCCAATAAAGAGCAGCTTCCGGAATTTACGAAAACGATTGAGGAAAACTTAATGCAGCTTTCGGAGCAGGGGTTTGATAAAAAAGCGCTGCGTGCAGGACTTAACTATTATGAGTTCCGGTATAGGGAAGCGGATTTCGGTTCCTATCCAAAAGGACTTATGTATGGCCTGCAGATGTTTGACAGTTGGCTTTATGACGACAGCAAGCCGTTTATCCACCTTGAGGCAGGCGAGACTTATCAAAACTTAAAGAAAGCCATTGACACGGATTACTATGAGAAACTGCTAAAGAAAAGTTTGATAGACAATCAGCATAAGACGATTGTCATTGTAGAGCCGGTGAAAGGTCTGACAGGCAAAAAAGACAGGGAACTGGCGGAGAAACTGGCAAAGAAAAAAGCCGGAATGAGCAAAGATCAGTTAGAAGAAATTGTTGCGCAGACGGAAGCGTTAAAGCGTTATCAGGAAGAGCCGGATAAGCCGGAAGATATGGAGAAAATTCCGTTACTGACAAGGGCGGATATGAAAAAGGAAGCGCAAAAGTATGTAAATGAAGAAAGAAAGGTCGGCGATACTGTTTTATTGTATCATAATCTTTTTACGAACGGCATCGGTTATCTGCGCTTTGTATTCGATTTGAAAAATGTGCCGGAGCAGTTGTTCCCGTACGTAGGGCTGCTAAAGTCGGTTCTTGGTCTGATAGGGACAAAGAACTATACTTATGGTGAACTGTTTAATGAAATCAATATTCAGACAGGCGGTATCAGTCCGGCTTCCAATACGTATACGGACGCCAGAGATATGCAGAAATATACGGCGACACTGGAAATTAAAGTGAAAGTGCTCTATGAGAATTTAGAGCAGGCATTTAAACTTGTGGAAGAGATTGTCATGTCTTCTAAATTTGACGATACGAAGCGTCTGCGTGAACTTGTAGCGGAGTTTAAATCTCAGAAGCAGGCAAATATGATGTCAGCCGGACATTCTTTTGCGCTTGTCCGCGCGTTATCTTATATCTCAAAAACAGCCGCGGTTTCCGATCAGATAAGCGGGCTGCCGTTTTACAGGCTGTTGGAGGATTTGGACAGTGACTTTGAAAGTCATAAAGGGGAACTGGCAGAAAACTTAAACCGGCTTGCCGTATGCATTTTCAGACCGGAGAATCTTATGGTTGATTATACGGCGTCGGAAGAGGGGCTGCAGAATATTGAAACACTGATAGCGGATTTTTGCGACAGACTGCATACGGAGCCTGTTACGGCGCAGACGTATGAGCCGGCATTAGGGCGTAAAAACGAGGGATTGATGTCCTCTTCCCAGGTGCAGTATGTATGCAGAGCCGGTAATTTCCATAAACAGGGGCTTGCTTATACTGGTGCGTTAAAAGTCTTAAAAGTCATGATGAGTTATGACTATTTATGGACGCAGGTGCGTGTCAAGGGAGGCGCCTACGGCTGCATGTGTAATTTCGGAAAATCGGGAGAGAGCTATTTTGTTTCCTACAGGGATCCGAATCTGGAAAAAACAATAGATGTGTATGAACATGCTGCAGACTATATCAAAAATTTCGATGCGGATGAGCGGACGATGACACAGTATATTATCGGTGCGGTCAGTGAACTGGATATGCCGATGACGCCTGCAAGTAAGGGAGCGTATTCTCTGGCAGGCTATATGACGCATTATACGGATGAGCAGGTACAGAAAGAGCGTGATGAACTGCTTGCGACAGTACCAGAGACGATAAGAGGACTTGCGGAATATATCAATGCATTTATGGAAAATGACTGTCTGTGCGTTGTGGGAAATGAAGAAAAAATCAAACAACAGGAAGCTTTATTCGGGGAAACGGATTATTTGTTCCACTGATTTTTGTAAAAAATTTACTAAAAATAAAAAAATGAAAAAAATCCCATAAATTTTACCGGTCTGTTTCGTATGTATGGTAAAAGATACTTGCAGACTAAGCAAAAGGGAGGATATGCGTATGAAAAAGAAAATGA
This sequence comes from uncultured Lachnospiraceae bacterium, assembly GCA_947175285.1. Next base: position 5,985 of record CAMWMM010000193.1, on the reverse strand, counting down.
ATCAAAAGAGAACAGGGTTGTGCCTGACCGGTTTATTATTGGTGGCGTCATTACTTACGGGCTGCGGAAGCAGTAAGGCGTCTTATTCAGCAGCGGCAGCGGATAATTCGGCGGCATATGATGCAGGAGGCGCTTATGTGACGGCGGATACGGCGGCAGCGACTGAGGAGGCCTATGAATATGAATATTCCATGGCGGATGCGGGGGAAGCGAAGCTTGAAGAAGCGGGAATGGAGCCGTTAGGGGAAAATGCACAGGCAACAGAGCGGAAACTGATTAAGACAGTAGATTTATCCGTAGAGACGGAAGAGTATGATACTTTACTTGCCAATTTAGAACAGCAGATTGCAGGACTTGGCGGTTATATTGAATATCAGAATCAATATAACGGGAGTTATTATTCCGGCTATCAGGAGACGAGAAACGCCTACATGCAAATCCGTATTCCGGTGGCACATATGGATGAGTTTGTCGTAAATGTAGGGGAATGGACGAATATCAGGAATAAAGAAGAGCGGGTAGAGGATGTTACGTTACAGTATGTCGATTTGGAGAGCCGTAAAAAAGCGTTAGAAACTGAACAGGACAGACTGTTAGAGCTTTTAGAGAAAGCGGAGTCGGTAGAGGATATTATCTCCATTGAAGCGCGTCTTTCGGATGTCCGCTATGAATTAGAAAGCATGGAATCACAGCTTCGGACATTAAATAACCAGATTGATTACAGCACCATCAACTTGAGCATTCAGGAAGTGAGAAGACTGACGCCTACAGAGGAAAAATCTGTCTGGGATAAAATGAGGAACGGTTTTGTTAAGACAATTTACAATATTGGAGATGATATTGAATATGGATTTGTCTGGTTTGTTGTCAATATTCCGTATTTCATTATCTGGATTGTTATTATAGTCATTGCATTTCTTATTGTACGGCGGTTTTTTAAGAAAAGAAAACAGAAAAAAGAAGAAAAAGAGGAAAAAGAGTAAATGGAGCAGTATAAATCGGGTTTTGCCACGCTGATTGGCAGACCGAACGTAGGAAAGTCTACATTGATGAATCATTTAATCGGGCAGAAAATAGCAATTACGTCCAGTAAGCCGCAGACGACCAGAAACCGGATTCAGACGGTATATACGTCCGAAGAAGGACAGATTGTCTTTTTAGATACGCCGGGCATCCATAAAGCTAAAAATAAACTTGGCGATTATATGGTAAACGTAGCGGAGCGTACCATGTCGGACGTCGATGTCGTGCTGTGGCTTGTGGAGCCTACAACCTATATCGGAGCGGGTGAACAGCATATTATTGAAGAATTAAAGAAAATAAAAACACCTGTTATTCTTGTAATCAACAAAATAGATACCGTAAAAAAGGAAGAGATTCTTCTTTTTATTGATACATACAGAAAACAGATGGATTTTGCGGAAATTGTTCCCGTATCGGCGTTAAAGGGAACCGGAACGGAAGATTTGTTATCCTGTATTATGAAATACCTTCCTTACGGGCATCCTTTTTATGATGAGGATACGGTGACAGACCAGCCTATTCGCCAGATTGCGGCGGAACTTATCCGTGAAAAAGCGCTAAGATGTCTGGAAGATGAAATACCGCATGGTATCGCCGTGACAATAGAGTCTATGCACAGGAGAAAACATATTATGGATATCGAAGCGACCATCATCTGTGAGAGGGATTCCCACAAGGGCATCATCATTGGTAAGCAAGGGCAGATGTTAAAGAAAATCGGTTCCCAGGCAAGACCGGATATTGAGGATTTAGTGGGATGTCAGGTGAATTTAAAGCTTTGGGTCAAAGTAAAAAAGGACTGGCGCGACAGTGATTTTCTGCTGAAAAATTTCGGATATAATCCTAAGGATTCCGAATAGAAAAATAGAAAAAAGCAAACCCTAACAGTACAATCATATAGTTGATTAGGGGGCTTAAGATGAAGGAGATAAATTACTGGGACAGATTTCTTGTGACGGGAAGTGTAAGCGATTTTCTGGCATATAGAAATGCTCTACAAGATACTGAAAACGGTAATGTACGAAAAGATACCGAAAAGGACAGGTCAGGTGGACAAGGCCATGCAGGAGTTTACAGAGATTACGGGAATGATTTTAAAGGCTGAGCCAATTGGTGAATATGACAGGAGAGTTGTTATTTTAACGAAAGAAAAAGGAAAGATTTCGGCATTTGCCAAAGGTGCAAGAAAGCAGAACAGCAGACTGCTTGCCGCAACAAATCCTTTTTCTTTCGGAATTTTTAAACTATATGTAGGAAGAAGTTCCTACAATCTGGTGGATGCGGATATCAGTAATTATTTTGAGGGTCTGCGCCATGATTTTGAAGCTGCTTATTATGGTATGTATTTTTTGGAAGTAATAGATTATTATACAAGAGAAAACAATGACGACAAAGAAATGCTGAAGCTTTTGTATCAGTCTCTGCGGGCGCTTATGCATGAAAAATTCCCCAACAGGTTAGTCCGGTACATATTTGAGATGAAAGCTATGGTTTTAAACGGTGAGTTTCACGGCGTGCCGGAAAATGGGGACTATGAAGAGTCCACTTGCTATGCGGTACATTATATTATGACTTCTTCTATAGAAAAACTTTATACTTTTTCGGTGACAGACAGTGTACTTATGCAGATAAAAGAGATTGCGGATGATTATAGAATGCGATATGTGGATAAGACTTTTAAGAGTCTTGAAATTGTAGATAACCTTTAAATCGAAAGATGTATGTTGAAAAACAGACTTAAGTCGGATATAATAACAGAAGTGTCTCTCATCGAAGATACTCATAAAACTCCGGAGGAAAAATTATGGAAAAATGGAAAAAGGCTTTATTCGTTATGACAGCAGCATTTTGTCTTGCCGGCTGCGGCAGTGCGGGCGCTCCCGAGATGGATGTTTTTTCTTTGCAGAAAGATAGTACGATTGAACATACGATGATTGGTGAAATCGACCACGATTATTATGATGAAGCAGGAGTGAAAGCGCTCGTACAGCAAAGAATCGAGCAGAGGAATGTTAATGAGGGAGCCATAACCTGTGAGTCTGTGGAAGTAATAGATGGGAATTTTATTGTAAAGATGCATTATCAAACGGCTGAAGATTACGTGAGGTACATTAGACGGGAGCTTTTTTGCGGAACTGTCGGGCAGGCAATTGAAGAAGGGTATTCTTTAAAGGATTTGGTAGGAAAGGACGGAAATGTTATTAGTGACGAGGAATTGTCTTCCATCAGGGAGAAAAATATAGTCATCATACAGGTAAAAGACGGTGAGAAGATGGATGTGAATGTATATGAAAATATTTTGTATACAAGCAATAATATTACTCTGTCGGGTAAAAAAGATGCGGTTATCATAACGCAGGAAAAAGAGGATGTACTTTCTTATATTGTATTTTAAAATCCTTTTAAATAAGAAAAATATTATTTACTGTTTGTATGAATAAGGGGATGAATCATAATGGATATCAATCTGACCGTCAGCTACGCTCTTAAGATTTCAAGAGATGATTTTTTCACAGAGTCAGGAAAAGTAAAAGAGGAAGCGAAAGCGCAGCTGGAAAAGCTGTTTCCTAAGGAAATTGCTATGATGGAAAATGTCATTGCTAAAAGAGAACATCTGATACATCATCCACTGTATGAAAATAAAAATTGCTTAAGGTGCGCTTCTTGTGGGAAGTGGTTGTATATGCCGGGAAAAGAATATTTTCAAGTATCTCTGGATTACTGTAAGATGGTAAAGGAAATCCCATTATGTTCCAGTTGTGCATGGGAATTGGAGGCAGATTTAAAGAATGAGGAGTTTGTCCGGAAGCTGAGAGAAAATAAGAATGAGGAAGGAGAAAGATAAATTATGGAAAAAACAATGGACAAAATTGTAGCGCTTGCAAAAGCGAGAGGGTTTGTGTATCCCGGTTCGGAAATCTACGGTGGTCTTGCCAATACATGGGATTACGGCAATCTCGGCGTGGAATTAAAGAATAATGTAAAAAAAGCATGGTGGCAGAAATTTGTGATGGAGAATCCTTATAATGTCGGTGTGGACTGCGCTATTTTGATGAATCCGCAGACATGGGTGGCATCCGGGCATTTAGGGGGATTTTCAGACCCGCTTATGGACTGTAAAGAGTGTCATGAACGTTTTCGTGCCGACCAGATGATAGAGGAATTTGCGAAAGAAAATAACATTACGTTAAAAGAGTCCATAGATGCATGGACACAGCAGCAGATGAAGGATTTTGTAGAAGAACATAATATTCCCTGTCCGTCCTGCGGCAAACATAATTTTACGGATATCAGACAGTTTAACCTGATGTTTAAAACATTTCAGGGTGTTACGGAAGATGCGAAAAACACGGTATATTTAAGACCGGAAACAGCGCAGGGTATTTTTGTAAACTTTAAAAATGTACAGAGAACTTCCCGTAAGAAAATTCCGTTCGGTATCGGACAGATTGGAAAATCTTTCCGGAATGAAATTACACCGGGTAACTTTACGTTCCGTACAAGAGAATTTGAACAGATGGAACTGGAATTTTTCTGTGAGCCGGGAACTGATTTGGAGTGGTTCCAGTACTGGAGAGGATTCTGCCGTGACTGGCTTTTGTCTCTTGGCATTAAAGAAGATGAAATGCGTTTAAGAGACCATTCTCCGGAAGAATTATGCTTTTACTCAAAAGGAACAACGGACATTGAGTTCTTATTCCCGTTCGGATGGGGAGAACTGTGGGGAATTGCAGACAGAACCGACTATGATTTGACACAGCATCAGAACACATCCGGCGAGGATATGTCTTATTTTGACGATACGAAAAACGAGAAATACATACCATATGTTATTGAACCGTCATTAGGCGCTGACCGTGTGGTTTTAGCATTCCTTTGCGCCGCTTATGACGAAGAGGAAATCGGGGAAGGGGATGTGCGTACCGTACTGCATTTTCATCCTGCGATAGCCCCTGTTAAGATTGGCGTATTGCCGTTATCCAAGAAACTGAATGAGGGCGCTGAGAAAATTTTTACGCAGTTATCTAAAAAATATAATTGTGAATTTGATGACAGAGGAAATATCGGAAAGCGTTACAGAAGACAGGATGAAATCGGAACGCCGTTTTGTGTTACTTATGACTTTGACTCCGAAACAGACCAGTGCGTGACTGTAAGATTCAGAGATTCCATGGAACAGGAGCGTATACAGATTGACAAACTGGACGAGTACTTTGCGGATAAGTTTGATTTCTAGGACTGAAGCTTTTAACAGTTTAAAATGAGAAGATAAATAGTGTGAAAAATAAATTTTTCACACGCGAATTTGTGCTTGCGCCCAAATATCGCGGGCTGAGCAAGAATGGGGGATTAAGATGAAAAAATATGGTGTGAACGAGTTACGACGTATGTTCCTTGAATTTTTCGAGAGCAAGGAACACTTGAAAATGAAGAGTTTTTCTTTGGTACCGCACAATGATAACAGTCTGTTGTTAATCAATTCAGGTATGGCGCCGTTAAAACCTTATTTTACAGGACAGGAGATACCGCCGAGACGCCGTGTGACGACCTGCCAGAAATGTATCCGGACAGGCGACTTGGAAAATGTAGGAAAAACGGCGAGACACGGCACGTTCTTTGAAATGCTTGGAAACTTCTCTTTCGGGGATTATTTTAAGCACGAGGCAATTGCATGGTGCTGGGAATTTTTGACAGAGGTAGTCGGACTGGACGAAAACAGGCTTTATCCGTCTATTTATGAAGAGGATGATGAGGCATTTGAAATCTGGACAAAAGAAATCGGCATTGCACCGGAGCGTATTTACCGTTTCGGAAAAGAGGATAATTTCTGGGAGCATGGCTCAGGCCCCTGCGGACCCTGCTCCGAAGTGTATTATGACCGCGGTGAAAAATACGGCTGCGGAAAGCCGGATTGTACGGTAGGCTGTGACTGCGACCGTTATATGGAAATCTGGAATAATG
>CAMWMM010000192.1 GCA_947175285.1 uncultured Lachnospiraceae bacterium | reverse complement strand
AACATGTATAGTGTGAAAAATAAATTTTTCACAGACAAATGTATTTGTCTTGGTTAAGCAAGAATGGAGATTTTATGAAAAAAGTATGTATAATCGGCGCCGGTCCTGCAGGATTAACCGCAGCTTACGAATTATTGAGGCAGAGTAAGGACTATGATGTCATTGTTCTGGAAGAAAGCAACGATATGGGCGGTATATCAAAAACAGTAAACTATAAAGGCAACCGCATGGATATGGGCGGACACCGTTTTTTTTCCAAAGTGCCAAGAGTCAATGAGTGGTGGAACCATATGCTTCCGCTGCAGGGTTCTCCTACTTATGATGATATTATTTTAAATCGGCAGATGACATTGACGCCGGGCGGACCCGATCCCGAAAAAGTGGACAAGGTTATGCTCCGCCGTCATAGAGTATCCCGTATTTATTATAATAAAAAATTTTTTGATTATCCGATTTCTCTTAAATTGGAGACTTTTACCAATTTAGGACTGGTTACGGATATTCAGGCCGGTTTCAGTTACCTTGCCGCTCTCATACATAAGCGCAAGGAAAACTCTCTGGAAGATTTTTACATCAACCGCTTCGGCAGAAAATTATATTCTATTTTCTTTGAGTATTATACGGAAAACCTCTGGGGAAGACATCCCCGCGAAATCGCTCCCGACTGGGGCGCACAGCGCGCAAAAGGATTGTCTATCACAGCGATTATAAAAGATATGTTCGGAAAACTGCTGCCCGGAAAGAAAAACCGAAAAGTAGAGACTTCTTTAATTGAGGAGTTCAGTTATCCGAAACTCGGTCCCGGCCAGTTGTGGGAAGTAACCGCAGAAGAGATTGGGAAACTTGGCGGCACTATTTTGAAAAACTGCAAAGTAACGAAACTTCACAAAGACGCGGACAACCATATTACTTCTTTAACTTATGAATCAAACGGGGAGGAAGTTACGATAGAGGGAGATATTTTCATTTCCTCCATGCCGATTAAGGATTTGGTCGCAGGCATGAATGATGTGCCGGAAAAGCCCGCCGAAATTGCCGCAGGACTTCCTTACCGCGATTATATGACCGTCGGCATCCTGCTGCCAAAGCTTAATCTGAAAAACAAAACAAAAATGAAAACAATCAGCAATATCGTTCCCGACTGCTGGATTTATGTCCATGACCGCTCCGTGCAGCTTGGCAGGTTACAGATATACAACAACTGGTCTCCTTATATGATTAAGGATTTGGAGCATACGGTATGGATAGGTTTGGAATATTTTGTGGCTGAAGGCGACAAATACTGGACAATGCCGGATGACAAATTTATAGAATTTGCGGTGGACGAAATTGTCAAAATGGGACTCATCGATAAACCTGAAGATGTGATAGATTCTCATGTGGAAAGAGTGAAAAAAGCTTATCCCGCTTACTTTGACACTTATAAAGAAATTGACACACTGATAGATTATTTAAAAACCATAGACAATCTGTACTGCGTAGGCCGCAACGGACAGCATCGCTACAACAACATCGATCACTCTATGGTAACTTCTTTTGAAGCCGTAAAAAATATTGTTAATGGCATTGCTAACAAAGATAATGTCTGGAATGTCAATACGGAAAAAGAATATCACGAATCTTAAATGAAAAAATCGAGTGTCGGCGCACTCGATTCACACGGCAATTATCGGTTACTGATAAAAACCGGTAATTGCCGTTTCTACTGCATCCCGTATCAGCTTCATACCATTCGGCTTTAAATGCACACCATCCGTCACATACTGATCCATATTGTCTATTGTGATGCCGCAATTTTGCAAGTCAATTACTGAACATCCTTTCGCTGCGGCAATTACCTCAATCTGTCTGCTGTATTCTTCCGATGTCATCCCCAGTTCGTTTACAAATATTTCGAAAGGCCGTTTGGTTCCCCAAGATCCAATCGGCGCAAGGTTGCAGCAGAAAATATCCGTACCGGGATAATTTGCTGCCAGCTTATCTAACATCAGACTATAGGCATCGCTGAAATTGTCGATTTCCCCCTCTTCGACATACTGCATTCCGTCGTTGCTTCCAAGCGGAACCGCGTTAAGGCAATCGTTCGTACCCATATATACAATAATAATATCCGGATAAGTTCCATTACTTCCCATCAAATCGGCAATCCGAAAATCACTGCACCCACACTGCGGATTGTCTGTCCCTGTGGAATCCCCTATACAGGTACTGCCGGCACTGGAAGCATTGGCACATAACTCCATGTCCATATCATTCATAACCATCTTCCACCATGTCTGATTGACATATGCCACTTCTCCGTTCATCGGATAAAAATCATAATAACCTTCCGGAATCCATTCATCAAATGTGGAAATACTGTCTCCCATAATAGAGAGAGTTTTCTGCGGCGGCATGGCGGAATCATCTTTTTCGGAATTGCTCTGCCCGGTCAGCACCTCCGGCTCCTCCGCTTCATTCTGCTGCAGTGTTTGCCCGGAATCATTTGCACTCTCCTCATACGGCTCCTGCGTTTCTTTATCCTTATCCGGTTCCTGAGAAGCGCACCCGCCAATCCATACACATGCACTGAGCAGACCGCATAAAAGTATTTTGTCTATCTTTATCATCTGAATATCCCTTCTCGCAGCCAGCGTTATTTATTTGCTTTTAAATACCGACTGTCTTGCCCCGTGCATTTTATCACGGTGTTTTAAAATATCATCCACGGCATCCATGCGAAGCCCTGCATCTATAAAATCGCAATATTTGCAGAAAGGATACTTATCTCTTCCATCTTTCACGGCATCCCGCAGTTCCTGATATTTTTTACTGTTCCATCCCTCTTTTAATGTCACTTCATGCAAATCCGCCAAATCCGTTACCTCGAAATTATCACAACAGCAAACACCGAGTTTTCCGTTCGGCATAATCCACATATCCGTATAAGGCATCAGACAGGTTTCTTTGATAATCTTGCCTTTAGACTGCTTGTTCGGCGCACTGCCGGCACGATTGGTCAGCACTTCTTTTAAATAGCGAATCTGTATCAAAATATCCACATCCTGAAATTCTTCCGGATGTTTTTTTACATAATCATAAATGACTTGGATATTTTCATGCATTTTCATATCCAGACAATAATTATTGATGATTAGCTGGTCTACATAGGGAACGATCGCCTTTACCCTGTCAATATTCAAAAGCAGTCCGTTCGTGGACATAAAGATAAAAGCCTCCGGCAGTTTCTCCCTTGCATATTTATGGAGCTCTACGATTCTCTTATCCAGCCATGGTTCATTGTTTCCGTATAATGTCAGATGCCCTTTATAATTCCAGTCATGAAGCTGGTCTATAATGGAATAATACATTTCATCCGGCATCATCATATACGGACGTTTTTCCGCATGGATATTTGCCGTACAAAATTCACAGGTACTGTTACAGCGGTTGACTGTCTCCAGATTGACAATAAGCGGATGCGGCGCTTCTTTTTGTCCGTAAAAATATTCTATATACCGCTTCTGCTGCTTTCTTCTCGTCAGAAACTGTAATTTTAAATAACTCTCCGTTGATAACTTCGGTAAATACTTTCTTGCATTCCAGCCAAGCACTCCTGCAAAATTGTGTACTCTGATTGCCATATTGTATTCTCTCTTTCTATTTTAGTGTACTACATGTTTGCTCTCATAAACATAAATTGTATAAACGGCATCGTCCAAGGTATAACTGTCAAGCAGCCTTAAGCCCGCCTCATCTGCGTTCGTAAGTTCCCACCTTGAAAAAATATAGGTTCCGCCGAGGTTTCTAAAACTTTCCTCATCTATATAAATATCATAATCCGTTGCATAAACGATTTTCGTTGCACCCACAATACTCAAATCCGTGCCGGAATATAAATAGACGCGCGCTCCCCAATCATCATAATAAATTCTGGTTTCTTCCATTCTGTCAAGAGCCGGCGCAATGATTTTCCGGAAGTCCTCTTTGTAACGCTGCGAATAGAAGCCGAGATAACCGTCTAACGTAGCAATACCGTTATATTCCAAAATGGCAGGATGAAATCCGTATGCCGCCGACCACTCTCCCTGATAGCCGATATCTTCTTTAATCTTCTCAAACAAATCTACCGCATAGAACTGCTCATAGTCAAGTTCATCCACTTCCGTTCCGTGAAAATATTCATAGGCACGATAATAGCATGTATAATAAAGGTCATTATATCTGGTCGGCGTTAGGATAACAGTCAAAGCTGCAATACAGATAATAATATTTGCCGCCCAAGTCCATATGACACCTTTGTCATAAAGCTGTTTCAATAGTAAAAACAGTGCACTGTACCATAAAAAAGGATTGAACCATATCGTCCGGTTAAACTGCCATCCTTTTAACGGAGGAAGTAACGTTTCCACAAGCGTCCTGACAGGCTCGCAATCATACAGCCCGTATATCAAGGCATTAAATACAAGAAAAAGCATAACAAAATTAAAGGTATCATGCAAGATATTTTTTGCCTGCTTCTTCCACAGATACCACACATTATGGGCAAGAAAATAAATCATACATACCGGCAGCACGATTTTGGTATGTACGCCGTCTGCATGAAAAATTCCTTCTTTTAATACTGTCAGAATTTCACTTCCTACCTGTGCAGGCGAAAGTGACGGATTGACAAGCGTGGAACGGATTGTTACTTCATCACTCAGTAACATCTGTCCAAACAAACGATATTCACACACAACATAGCCAAGCGCCAATACAAAAAACGCCACAAGCAGGGAAATTGCCGGCTTTTTATCTCTGACAGACAGCCATATCACTGCGATGAAAAGATAACCCAAAATAAAGATGCCGACATAGCTAAAATAAGAAAGAAGCGGATAAAGAAACAGCAAAAGATAAAGTTTCTTTGACGGCTCCCTATATATTCTAATCAGCAGATAAGCGGCAAGCGGCATGGACGCAAAAGCAAATCCAAATGCCGGAAACACATTCAAAATACCATAGACAAATCCCGTCATGTAAATGAGCGGGCGGTATGTAAGATACTGCGCCGGATATAGCTGCTTTGCTAAAAGTCTGAAAGATACGATCGCGATAACAACTTTCAACAGCAGCCCCAGCACATAGGCTGTGAAAGTCGGAAAAATCATATATAGAAACGTATAAAGCGACAGCTCCGACGGCAGATTATCTCTGCTGATTCCGCCAAGGAACGGCACGTCCACACCATGTTTCCAGAAAGAAGAGGTATTCTTCAACATCTGAAACTGTGCCAGGAACAAATCCATATTATCATGGACACCGATATAACTCTTTTCCCCATAGCAGAAAAAAACGCCGCCCTCCAGAAGCAGAAATCCCGCTATTGGAAAGATAAACCAATATTTTGTCAACCACAGAAACCATTTCTGCTGTGTTATTTTCTTCATTCCTCAATTCTTCTCCCGTCTGCGAAATACGAAAAACTTCTGTCCGAAGAAATTCAGTATGATAAACAGTCCCATGCCAAACACCATCGCTATATTATCCACAATCACTGCCGGCTCTGTGCCAAGCATCTCTGCCATACGATTTACAATCGCAGCTATCGACCGTAATGACAATACATATGTGACAGACGGCCGCGCCACACTGAATGCAATCAGATAGCAGACAATAATATTAACGGCAAACCGCCAGGGAAGCCCTTTGTCTTTATTTTCCACTTTAAAAGTAAGTTTGCTGTTGGCATGATAGGAAAAAACGCTGCCAATAAAATAGGAAATCCCAGTGGAAATCCAGTAATTCATATGAATAAAATTATACAGGACTGCCATGATAGCCCAGCCCATCAGCGTGTTGATAACGCCCACCATGCCGAAATGAACCACTTCCATGATAAAATCTTTATGTTTTTCAAAAAAAGCCATTATTTTTTCCATATCAATATTGATTCTCCTCCATCCATTTCGGCCGGTCTATCGCAATAACACTGTTTTTACCGTAATACTGTGCTGTTGCCCAGCTCGTAAAACTATCGCTCTCCCCCGTTACCGGCATGTGCATGAGCGGTCCCTGTACGTCATTTATAAACGGCACAACCACATCCTCTACACTCTCCTCTTCCAGCAGTCTCGTCTGCAAATCCATCTGCTCTTTATAATCCGCAGCCTGTCCACTCACAGCATAAATAAGAGCAACATAGGATGTACTGGTCTTGATATTACTCCTGCAAAGAAACGCCGCTAGGAAACAAATCACGATTCCCGGCACTGCTATCATTTTTAACACCTTTTTATCAGTATCTTCCTGCCACTTTGCTTTCATTTTTCCTGCCAGTGTATTGGCAATAATTAATAAAATTCCTGAAGCAGTCAGCAGAAAAACCTGAAAATTCGTATTCGGCACACCTCCCGAAACTTCTACCTCCGCATAAACGGCCGGCGCCTGCATCGCGCTGTATAAACAGTAAAGCATCAAAGAAAGCCATATTGGATGCGCAAAAGTGAAACTTTTTTCTTCTGCACAGAACACAATGATAAAAAGAATAAACAGAAAAAGTAAGCCAACTAAGACAAGCGGTCTTTCCTGCCAATATTTTCCTATATCCGTAATCCCATACAAAAAGGATTTTCCTATGGTTTCGATTCCCTTCGATAGCGAAAATCCAAATTCTTCACCTGCCCGTACCTTATTCCCCGGCGCTTTCATGCTCATAATCAAACCTGCCGATTCCGTGCATACAGGCAGCAATAATGTCAGGATTCTTTTATCTTTTTTCAGAACCCATACGGCTATCTGCGTATAACACGCCGCAATCAACACAAATAGTGCTGCCTGATAATTAGAGCCACCCAGCAATGTCATAAAAATAACAATCGCTATGTATGTGTGTATCTTATATTTCTCCTGATATTGCAACAGCCATGCTGCTACCATCTGGCACATTGTAAAAGGCAGCATATAGTGAGCGCAGCCATTATACCAGTAAATCGAAGACTTTGTACTGGGAATAAATTCTATACTGATAATTAAAAAGCATACCGTAATTAACAGGTAACTCCACCGATTCAGTCTGATATTTCTGCACAATATCTGCCTAAATAGATAAAAAGTGCTTCCAATCCATACAAACAGCATCAAAAACGCCACAATAACATAGGCACTATCGCTAAATACTTCCGGCTGTAAAGTAAACAGAAAAATACTGAACCATGTTCCCTGCCAGCTTATGTAAAACTGCCGGACAGTCCTCCATGCCTGCCTGCACACTTCAATGAGTGAATGTGTCCCCATCCATGCCGCTCTTGTATAAATTCCATAGTTGTAATCGTCCCCTGTTGCTCTGTTCACAAAGGAAAGGTATACAACCGGCAGCATCAATATAATGAAAATCAGAATACTTATCAAAGTAACTATTCTAATTTTTTTGTTCATCACAATGGTTCCTCCTGTATCATCCTATCTTGTCTTTCCTACTTGCTAAACAGCCAGTCATATAATAAAATGAATGCATGGCTATATTTTAATATACACAATTATGCTTCATTTATCAATACGGGAGAAATTTTATGCTGACATTAAAAGTACATCACATTGGTTATCTGGTTAAAAAGATGGACGCCGCAATACAATCTTTTGAGAATCTCGGGTATCAGACGATACAAAACACCGTATATGACGCTATCCGCAAAGTCAATATCTGCTTTTTGGAAAAAGACGGCTACTGCATCGAGTTGGTTTCTCCTGTTTCCGAAGACTCTGTTGTATCCGGGTTAATGAAGAAATATAAAAACAGTCCATATCATATATGTTATGAAACAGAAAATTTTGACAGAGATTATCAGACATTAACAGAAAACGGCTTTGCCGCCATCGATACACCAACTCCGGCTCCGGCTCTGCAGAACAGAGAAGTTGTTTTTCTGATGCATGCATCGATGGGAATGATTGAACTGCTTAAGAAGTAATCTGCTGTATGATAATGTCCGCCATTTCGCCCACATTTTTCATAGACACAACCTGTCCCATATTAAATTTCATACCAAACTCCTGCTCTACGGCAGCAATCAGATTAATATGCTCCAACGAATCCCATTCTTCAATATCATCCGCTGTTGTTGTATCAGTCACCGTAATCGTATCATCATCAAAAACATCCTGAAATACTTCATTTAACTTCGCAAATACTTCTTCTCTGCTCATTTTACCGTAATCCTTTCTAATACTTCTTTCCTATTGTACCGAATTTGTATTTATTCTGCAAGAAAATTTCATTCTTTCGCCTTATTCTTCCGGGTAAAAATCTGCCATAATCCACCGGATAAGATAATCTGCATACCTGTGTCTTCCTTCCTGCGTAAGATGAATACCGTCTTCTAAGCACTCATCAGCCGAATACGCATCGATACCACTGTCTTCAAAAGCATTATAGAACTTAACACCGTCATCTACATGCTGCTCCGCTATATAAGCGCAGGCTTCTGCATAACCAATTAAATTCCCATATCCTAAATCAAGGCTGTACCCGTCTCCGAGAAATGCTCCGCCGGAAAAAAACTGGCAATAATGCGGCGAAACCAATACAATTGTCGCATCCGGAAATGCCTTGTGAAGCGACTTAACCGCATGTTCTAATGCCCCCGCATAAGTA
>CAMWMM010000191.1 GCA_947175285.1 uncultured Lachnospiraceae bacterium | reverse complement strand
TGGTATTACGGTTGATGCCGACTATCTTAACAGATTTATCTTCCGGGTTCATAACGGCAAGGAATAACGCATCCGCCTGACCGCCGTCTGTCCCCTCTTCTACCTCTACAGCATCACTGTCCTTATCAATTCCCATAATTAAGAACGTAAGGATTTTATCATTATATTCATAAATGGTGTCTTTATATTTGACCCATCCGTCTTGCCATACGCGCTCTTCTTCCGCGCTTAAGTTCTCATCGCCCATGACAGTCTGCAAATTCATCTGTGTATTATCAACGCTATGCCGCAGGCGGTTCTTTCCTACTGCTTTGACAATTCCAAAGCTGCCGAAAATCAGTCCAATGCAGGCAGCAATAGCGCCTGCCGTTAAAATGAGAGGTCGGAGACTTCGTTTTTTTTTGCCTCTTTTTCTTCTCTTCCCTCTTTCTCTCTTACTTTTGCTTCTGCCTTTGCCTCAGAGCCATACCTGCCGTAGTACTTACCATAATATTTCCCGTAGTATCTGCCGTAATTTCCGTAATAGCCCTTGCTGTTCATATCTACTTTGTTCAGTACAACACCTAAGATACGGCTGCCGGATTTATCAAGCTGCTCTTTTACTTTTTGAACAAAGCGGTAGCTGACCGCATTGTTTTCTACAACCAATACCGTGCCGTCACAGCTTTTTGCGACTACTGCGGCATCTATAACGCTGCCAAGCGGCGGCGTATCAATAATCACATAGGAAAACGGATTTTTCAGGACATTTAACATACCTGAAAACTTATCGCTTCCAAGCAGTTCGCTCGGATTAGGCGGTACGGGACCTGAAAAAATCATATATAAATGCGGAATATTGGTCTGACACATAACATCGGTATATTTATATTTTCCGACAAGGCAATGGCTTAAGCCCAGTTTGACTCCGCCGGTCTTATATCTGCCCACCAATACGGACTTACGCATATCCGCATCGATTAATAATGTCCGGTTTCCGGCTTCTGCAAACGCTTTTGCCATTTCCATGGCGACACTGGATTTTCCTTCATGCGGCGTACAGCTTGTAACAGCAATGACTTTTACATCATCACCGCAAAACTCAATATTACTGCGCAGTGTCTTAAACGCTTCCTTAATTCGGAAATCAGTATTTTTATCAAACTGTAATTTGACGTCCTGCATCGCTATTTCCTCTTCGTCTTTCCTTTCTTCACGCTGTCTTCGTCCACCGCAACGGGTATCAGCGCCAGCGTGCTCAGTCCAAGGTATTTTTCCACATCATCCGATGACTTAATAGAATCATCTAACAAATACAAAATCAAAATAATGACGCATACCAAAAATACGCCTGCAATGCCGCCGAACAAAGTCCACTTCGCTACGCTTGGTCCGGCTTTCTCTGTCGGCAGGTTCGCGGGTTCCACTACATTGACCGCGTCGATATCCATAACATTCTGGATATGCTCTCCTGCCACCTCTCTGATACCATCCGCAATTTTCATAGCCTGTACCGGATCCGTATGTTCTACAGTAATGGATACAATTCGTGTATCCGTAGGTGTATGCACTGATACTTTATCCAATAAATCATCATATTCCATATCGTTTAAAGAAAGATTTGCAATGACTTTCTCTAATACATACCGGCTGTTAATTAATTCCGCATAATCTTTGGTCAACTGTGTACCCATCTGTACATCACTGTATGTAACCGTCGTATTATCCGATTTATTCAAAATATAGATTTTCGTTGTCGATTCATATGTAGGCGTTAAAACAAACTTGCTGATAATAAAGCAGACAATCGCTGCAACCAGTCCAACGCCTAAAATAATCCAGCATCTGCTAAACAATATATGAATGACTTCCAACAAATCAATTTCGATTTCATCATTGTGTTTTTCCATCTTCAAATTTCCTTATCCTGCAAAATATATTCCGGATTATCATGAAACAGTTCCCTGCTGTAATCTCTGCCGTACTTTCTGCTGATATACTCTGCACAATCAGACAGATAAGGCGCCCGTTTCCCGGTGTCATGCGCATCTGTCGCCACAAAATGAACCTGACGCTGTTTTAACAGTTTTCTGGTAAACTGTTTTGTGCCAAATCCGAATTTTCCCATAATGCTGCCCGCATTTACCTGAATATAGCATCCCATTTCTATCAGTTCTGCAACTGCGTATTTTTTTGTACAGACATTTCGATACCGCTCTGCATGCGCTAACACGGGATAATACCCGCCCATCAGCACCGAATTGATACCGTTACGAATATAATCGTAGTCGTCCAATGGGTTAAACTCAATCAGCACGTAGCGTGAACCGGCAAGCGTATATGCCTGACCATCCTCTATTTCATCGGTCAGCCCGCTTCGGTAATAGAGTTCACTGCCTATATATAGTTTTACAGCAATATTTTCCTGTACAAGCCGTTCTCTCAATTCTTCGGTTTTCACCATCCGGACAGAACCTTTGCTGTGGTGTCCCGGTTTATTGTGAGGCGTTAAAATCATTTCGGTAATGCCGTCTTTTGCTGCCATTCGCAGCATCTGCATACTCGTCTCAATATCTTTCGCGCCATCATCCACACCGGACAGTATATGAGTGTGAATATCAATATAAGGTTTCATGTATCTCCCCACAGAGTATATGCTCATATTCATGACCTATTATATAATATAGCATTTTAATGAATTAATCAATATCATTTCATTTAAAAAAAGTTATCATTCGCTACCAAATCATTCCACTGCTCCCTGATATCCATAAACCAGTTCACATCCGCTTTATTAGCATCGGCTGAGCCGTATTCTATTTCCGAAAAAATATGTTCCAAAAAAGTATGATTTTCCTGCTCATACTCTTCAACAACGCTTCTCACGGCTTTTTCCATCTTCAGCATCAATGTATTTTGATTATCAAACTGTGCCAGTTCTATTTTGAGATATTCCTCGCACTGTCTGCATATCTGGTTATCGCACCAGTATCTTAAAAATTTAAAATAGGCTATGAAGAAAACAATAATTAATATGACTGCAACAATCATAAGGGATTTCAGATTCGTAAAGAGCATAAAAATAAAGGCGACAACGGAATACAAAAAATCGCCCATCGCATTCCATGGTATTTTATTATTTATCATATTGCCGAATCTCATCATAAAATCATTCATTGCGACACTTTCAATCAGCTCACGTATTTGTTCCTGCGCAATAATAACCTCAAATAAAATACTGCATATTAACAAGAAAATCGGAAGAAATATCAACATTTTCTTTTTCCGCTGCCATTTTTTAGAGATGCTTTTTACAGCACCTTTCGTCCTCTGACCGAATAATGAAATTTCGCTGGTGCCAAATTCCAGTTTATCCGCCTTATTCATCATTTCCTTATCCAAACTGCTTTTTTCTTCTTTATATTCGCTGTAAATTTTTTTACTTTCCTTATCCGGCAGATATTCTTCAATGCTTTGTAACACAGTCTGCATCTCATCCAGTATCTGCATATAATTTTTTGCGATATCCCTGAATAATCCCTGAATCAGGAGTACAGCTGTCCTGTCATATTCTTTTTCTATGTTCAGAAAGAAATCCTGATATAAATTCTCATTTTTCATTTCTGCCAAATATGTTCTTACGGCAGCAATTTTCTGCATGCTTTCATATACCTTTTTTATCGCAGAAGTGCCATACTCTATCATAAACTTTTCTGCCGCTTCATTCTCCGCATGGCATTTCTCCGTTATTTTCTGCATCTGCGTCTTAAATACCTGTACAGACACTTCTTTCATGCCGCCTGCATTTGCTTCATTCTCCGGCATCACTCTGCAACCGATATCTTCGAGCAGTTTTTCCACTGCCAGACTAATATCATTCCAGTCTGCATTTTCCGCTTTTATTCTTTTTTTACATTGTTTGATGCTCTCTATAATCTCCGTTGTCAGTTTATACTTTACTGCATACTTTTCTACTTCTTTCATCCACTCTATTGTTTTTATCAATAAAACAGCTTCTTTGATTTCCTCTGCATTCTGTTCCTGTTCTTCTTTTTTGCGTATAAAACCTGTATCCATTTCTGCAGCGCTGTCCTTTCTCCATACGTACATTATGTCTTTTACTAAATTTAAGCTAACATTTTTTTAATTATAATAGTTCAAATCTTTTATGTCAACAAAAACACCTCATTAAATTTAACGGATGAAATACTTATGTAATGTACAATCTATTAAAGGTTGAAAATTATAAATTTTCAACCTGTGAGAAGGAGTATGATTATAAAGATGATGTATGATAATTTTATTTCAGACAGACTTGCAAAGCTTAGAATGCAGAAAGGCGTATCTGCACGGGATATGTCTCTGTCATTAGGACAGGCGAACAATTACATCAATACCATAGAAAATAAAAAGTCACTGCCATCCATGCAGTCTTTTTTCTATATCTGTGAATTTCTCGGTGTAACCCCGCAGGAATTTTTTGACGAGGAAAATGCCGTTCCCGCGACGTTCAGAGAATTCATTGATGAAGCAAAAAAACTGGATGAAAGTACAATGACTCATCTTCTAAGCATTATAAAAAAATTAAACACGCCGGGCTAGACCAACATCAGCCTGGTTTAGCTTTATATATCCAACTGCATCTGCACTTCCGATTCCGCCTGCAGCTTAAATTCTTCAATCTGAACCGGATTAAGCTCTGGTAAATCCTCCAGAGATTTTACACCGAAACTGCGCAAAAACTGCTCTGTCGTTCCAAATAAAAGCGGCCGTCCGGGCGCATCCAGTCTGCCGACTTCCGTAATCAAATCAAACTCCAAAAGTTTGTTAACCGCATGGTCGCAGCTGACGCCGCGCACTTTCTCGATTTCCAGTCTGGTAACAGGCTGTTTATAGGCGATAATAGAGAGGGTTTCCAGCAAAGTGTCTGTCAGCACGTATTTTTTCGGCGTTTTGGCAATCTTAATCAGATATTCATAAAACTCTCCTTTTGTACAAAGCTGTACTGCATTGTCCAATGTAGTCAATCCGATGCCTCTGCCTTCTTTCCGGTATTCCTCCGCCATTTCATTTAATATTTCTTTTACCGTCGCCTTGTCCTCTTCTATGACTTCCGCCAATCTGTCAATTTCTACGGAATCGCCCATGGTAAATAAAATAGCTTCCAGTACGGCTTTTGCTTTTTCTCTTTCCATTCTTATATGCCTCCTACACGGCTTCTTTTACTGTAATTTCAATATCTCCAAAAATACTCTCCTGCGCAATTCCAATCCTGCCGACTTTCATCATTTCCAAAATGACCAGAAATGTTACTATCACTTCCATCTTGCTGTTTTGTTTCTCTAACAGCTTCCGGAAGCTGAATTTTTTATGACTTTTCAAATAATCTTCTATGTAGATGGTTTTTGCATCCATATCAATTTCATCTTTTTCAATTTTACCGAAAGTACTTCTGACAGGGTCGATTTTATCCTCCTGTCTTTTTAACATGGACTTGAAAATCTCATGCAGCTTCGCAAGCGTCATATCGCCGATTAATTCCTCATAATTGACCGGTTCCCTGTACTCACTGATTTCTTTCGGCAGCGTCGGCTTTTTGTAAAGATTTCTTTCTGCGGTTATCATTCTGTCTTTTAATTCATAGGACATATATTTGCACATTTTATATTGCAGCAACTGTTCTACGAGTTCTGCCCTCGGGTCTTCCTCTTCGCCCTCTTCATTAACTTCTTTCGGGAGAAGCATTCTGCATTTAATGTCAATCAAAGTTGCTGCCATCACAAGAAATTCACTCATGATGTTCATGTCCTCTCTCTCCATCTGCTTGATATAGTCCAGATACTGCTCCGTAATCTCTACAATAGGGATATCGTAAATATCTACTTTATTTTTATCTATCAAGTGCAGTAATAAGTCTAACGGTCCTTCAAAGACCTCCAGTTTTACGGGAATTGCCATAGCCTGTCCATCCTTTTCATAACTGTTTTATTTAGGAGCCGGTTTTAAGTGAAGCATCACCAGTTCTCCCGGATTAAAAATCCGAATTGGCAGCGTATGTGTGCCAAGACCTCTGCTCAAAATCATAACCGAGTTTCCTTTCTCATATCTTCCGCCGTCATACTTAGGAAACAGCGTCAGCTTCGGAGAAACGACACCGCCAAGAACCGGAAGCTTCATAAGCCCTCCATGTACATGACCCGATACTGTTAAATCCGCTCCCCATTTTACATATTCCGGAAAATAATCCGGATTATGGGCAATCAGAATCTGGAACTTATCCCGGCGCGGCTCTCCTAACAAATCCGTCAGATAAGTGTCCGGCATAGGATAAAGCCGGAATTTCCGGTAATAGCATCGCTCCACCTGCAAACCGCTTATATTGATGTTTGCAGATGGCAGTTCGACGCTTTCATTTATCAGCGGTTCAATACCGAAGCTGTTTAACTTTTCCATATAATCTTTATATGCGCCTTCGGTTTCCTCCGGATATAAGCCGAGATGCTGCTCATGATTTCCCATGCCATAGTAAACCGGATATTTTTTCGACAGTCTGCTCATCAAATCCGCTGCGACATAATATTTTTTTCTTTTATCATGCGCTGTCAGCATGTCGCCTGCCGCGAGAATGGCATCCGGCGAAAGTTCTTCAATTTTACGAAGTAATTTTTCATTCTGCTTCCCAAAAGACTTATTGTGTAAATCAGACAACAGCGCAAAGGTATATTCTCCGGTAATCTTCTCAGACTCTATTTCATATGTCACCGTTACCAAGCGGTTACAGTCATAATACATTACCAACAGAAAAAAGCAGATAAGAATGACCATCGCAGTCAATATTATAGGAATCATTTGCATTCTCCATTTCATCTATAGTAAACGACATTAGAAATTTCTTATGTCGTTTACTATTAAACAACTTTTAAAGTATATCACAAATTATACCAAAACCACAACACCAAGTGTACTATTCAGTACACTTTTTGAAAATAAGATATCTCTTCCATATTTTGTATAGGTAATCGGAATATCCTGCCTCTTCCACCGTCTTTGCCGCCAAAATGGACACGCTTCCGATTCGGGTTCCGTTTAACTTATAAACAGCCTCTCCGACTGCATCCCCCTCCATAACCGGCGCCTTGAGAACTCCAGGCAGACTGATTTCTTTTTCAATGTCATTCAAATTATTTCCCGCAATGTCCAGATAATGAAATTCTCCCGCATATGCAAGATTTACCGTATCTTCCACGCCGCCCTCTACGTTCTGCACCGGCAGCGCATCTTTATTGTCGTCCGTATACATCTGGCTGACGCTGTATCCATAGTTTAAAAGCGATATGGCGTCCGCAAATCTCGATTTTCCGTCCGGTGCCGCCATCACAACCGCAATCAGTTCCATTCCGTCTTTATCGGCTGTTGCCGACAGGCAGTAAAGAGCTTTGGATGTGGAACCTGTTTTTAACCCGGTTGCCCACTCGTACTGCTTTAGCAGTTTATTGGTGCTGGATAACGTAAAAGTAGACGTTCCCTGTGAAGTATGATGCTCAATATCCTCCATCCAGATACCGCTGTAGTTAAAAATCTGCGGATATTTCGTAATCAGTTCCCTGGACATAATCGCCACGTCTTTTGCGGACGTATAGTGATTATCCGAATCTGTCAGTCCGCAGCAGTCCTCAAAGTGTGTATTCTGCATTCCGAGGCTTTCCGCCTTTTCATTCATCAGCTTTACAAATTCACTCTCGCTGCCCGCTATGTATTCCGCCACCGCTACACTGGCATCATTTCCTGACGCTACAGTGATACACTTTATCATCGTATCTAACGTCTGGCTCTCTCCTTCTTCCAGAAAAACCTGGGAACCTCCCATGGACTTAGCATACGCACTGGTCGTCACCTTATCCTCTAAACTGATTCTTCCCTTCTCCAAATGGTCAAATATGACAAGCAGTGTCATGATTTTAGTAATACTTGCCGGACTTCTCCTCGTCTCGGCATCCTGTTCACAAATCACCTGTCCGGTCGAAGCCTCCATGACAACATAAGAGGGGGCTGACACTTCCGGCGCTGCATACGCTTTCACCGGCTGCAGCATTGTCATGCAAAGGCAAAGTATCGCAGTAAATACCGCCGTCCGTTTTTTTTCTTTTTTCAACACTCATCTCTCCCGCATATTCCTCTATATCATAAATATTAAAAAAAGAAAAAAGATATGCCAGTAAATCCCGGAATAACAAAATCCCTGACAAAAATCAGGGATTTGTTCTACATAAAAACAACGGGTAGCACGCTTCGCGAACTACCCTTATGTTTAATTAATTGTACTTACGTTTTCTTGCTGCTTCAGACTTTTTCTTGCGTCTTACGCTTGGTTTCTCGTAATGTTCTCTTTTACGAATCTCCTGTTGAATACCAGCTTTTGCACAGCTTCTTTTAAAGCGACGCAATGCACTGTCTAAAGTCTCATTCTCTTTCACGATTACATTCGACATTCCGCACCCGACCTCCCTTCAGTCCCTAACGAGTAACACGACTGATTGGGTTATTTCTTGCACATCTGTGCTGTGTGCACCTACACACAATATAAATTATACCACAATCTGGATATGAGTCAACTACTATTTTTCATTTGTTTTTCATGATACACT
>CAMWMM010000190.1 GCA_947175285.1 uncultured Lachnospiraceae bacterium | reverse complement strand
ATTGTCGGCATGATGATATTGCTGCTGTTTTTGACGCCGGTATATCAGATTTTAACAAAAGCTGCATGGGAAGAACCTGATTGGAATGCATTGACAGAAAATGGGTTGGAGGTGAGCGTACCGGAACCGGATATGGCATCGAACTCAGTGGTGAACAGCGTTGTTAAGCAGATGGAAGAGGAAATTAAATCCAGATTAAACAGAGAGATAGAAGAGGAAAACTATCGTGTTGTCAGTGTGAATGTCAGTATGCAGACGACAGAGAATGCGGATGAATATGGGGGAAAACAGTATGAACTGGATTCTGTGCGTGTTGTTGTGCGCCGGACATATTCGATTGGCGGCGCAGAGACTCAAAATAGTATGAATAAAATAGAGAAGGTACAGATTCAAAAAATTGATGTTACTTTAGATGAGCAGAGTATGCAAGAGAACGAGGATGAATCTGAAGCGGAGCTTACTGAAAAACAAAAAACGGAGGAAACATTCAAAAGAAGGTTTTGCAGTGTACTCGGGATGGAGGAAAAGTATATGGAGGTAAGCGTGTATGGAACTGTTGATGAAAGCAGTGAATAAAATAACAAGTGGCACAAAAATGAGAAAAGATCAGCTTTTAATAATGGTGTTAGCGGGTATTTTATTATGTGTGATAGCGCTTCCCGTGAAAAAAAACAATTCTTCCTCTTCACCTATTCAGTCCAATATAACGGACGGTAATATTGATACAATGGAAAAAATGCAAGTAGTACAGACGAGACAGGAGCAGTATGACCTTTCCTATACGGATTACTGGGAGCAGAAACTGGAGCAGGCGCTTGCCTGTATCGAAGGAGCAGGCAGTGTAGAAGTTTTAATTACGCTGAAAGAGTCGGAAGAGAAGATTCTGGAGAAAGATATACCGGAAGAGATGAGCGAGACAGTGGAGGCGGATGCGGAGGGCGGGAGCCGGACAATAACAGAAAGAAAGACGGAGGAAGCTACTGTTTATACGGTTAATGAAGCCGGACAGAATGTGCCTTATGTCAGCAAAGTGATACAGCCTGTCGTAGAAGGGGTTGTCGTCATTGCGCAAGGCGGAGACTCCGAAATTGTAAAACAGAATATTATTGAGACAATTCAGGTATTATTTGGACTTGATGCGAATAAGATAAGAGTAGTAAAAGGGAAAACCAATAATAATTAAAGGGGAGAATGCTTTGAAGAATATGATTAAGAAGAATCAGGTAATGATTACTGCCCTGGCAATTATGATTGCAGTGGCAGGATACCTGAATTTCGCAGGGACAAAAGTAACAGATGAAGAAATTATGACAGTGAACGGTGGGATAGCGACAGACGATTTGGGAAATCTGACGCTTGCAGAGGAAGACATTGACTATAGCGCTCTGTTGGATATATCGGATGAGGATATTGAACAGGCTTCGGCGGACATACCGAGTCTGGACAGCGATGTGGAAGTAACGAGTACGGATATGCTGGCAGGGGAAGATGTGCCGGGAGAAGCGGTTTTTACAACAGCATCAGGTGTATCAGCGTTATCCAGTGCCAAATTGCAAAAAGAGCAGACAAGAGCGCAGAATAAGGAAGTGTTGTTAGAGATTATCAATAACGCTAATATCAGCGAATCACAGAAGCAGGAAGCTGTAAGCAGTATGATTTCCATGACGGATATTGCAGAAAAAGAAACAGAAGCGGAAATTTTACTGGAAGCAAAAGGGTTTTCGGATGCCATTGTCAGTATTGACGGCGACAGCGTAGATGTAGTTGTGAATACGGAAGAATTGACGGAAGCGCAGCGGGCTCAGATTGAGGATATCGTAATCCGTAAGACCGGTGTGAGTGCGGATTCCATCATCATCAGTACGGTTACTGCAAATTAAATGCACAATATGAGAATTACATGATATAATAATAAACGCAGGTCTAAAGGCTAGCGTTATGTAAGTATAGTATCTTGGAGGCAAAAGATGAAGAGAGTTTTTCTGATTGTATTGGATAGTTTTGGGATAGGTGAGATGGAAGATGCGGCGGATTATGGCGATAAGGGAACAAATACCCTGCGCTCCGTATCTTCCAGTTCCTATTTTCATATGCCCAACATGGGAAAGATGGGGCTGTTTAACTTAGACGGTGTAGACTGCGGAGCGAAAGAGGATTTCTTTACGGCAAGGATAGCCCGTATGAAAGAAGCATCGAAAGGAAAGGATACAACCATAGGACATTGGGAGATAGCGGGTGTTTTATCAAAAAAACCGCTTCCGACTTATCCGGACGGTTTCCCTAAGGAGGTGCTGGATGCTTTTAAGGCAAAGACGGGCAGAGGTGTTTTGTGCAACAAACCGTATTCCGGCACGGAAGTCATTAAGGATTATGGAGAGGAACATGTTAGAACAGGAGATTTGATTATTTACACGTCTGCGGACAGCGTTTTTCAGATTGCAGCGCATGAAGATGTTGTTCCGGTAGAACAGTTATACGAGTACTGCCGGATGGCAAGGGAAATTTTACAGAACGAGCATGGAGTCGGCAGAGTGATTGCAAGACCTTTTATCGGTGAAGCAGGTAATTACACGAGAACGCCCAGACGGCATGATTTTTCCTTACAGCCGCCGTCCGTCACCATGTTAGACCAGTTGTGTGCCGCTGGGAGAGATGTAATTGCGGTGGGGAAGATTCAGGATATTTTTGCAGGAAAAGGGATTACGGAATTTACTTATACAAAAGGCAATGAAGAGGGCATTGAGAAAACACTGGAATATCTGGAGAAAGACTTTGATGGGCTGTGTTTTGTCAATCTCGTAGATTACGATATGCTTTACGGACACCGGAATGATGTTGACGGCTATGCTAAAGCGCTTTCTTACTTTGATGAGAAACTGCCGGAAATCTGTCAAAAATTAAGAACAGATGATATTTTAATGATTACGGCTGACCATGGCTGCGACCCCGGCTATACGGTTTCAACGGATCATTCCAGAGAACATACACCATTTATTATGTATGGACATGGAATTACACCCGGAAATCTGGGAACAAGAGATACTTTTGCAGACATCGGCGCTACGGTGCTTGATTATTTTGGAATAGAACCGGAGTTTTCCGGAACATCGATGCTTTATGGAGGATAAGAACGTGGGCAATTATGCAGACGAAATTAACAAAAGAAGAACATTTGCGATTATTTCGCATCCGGATGCCGGAAAAACAACATTGACGGAAAAATTTCTTTTATATGGCGGCGCCATTAACCTGGCAGGCAGTGTCAAAGGAAAAGCGACCGCAAGGCATGCCGTTTCCGACTGGATGGAAATTGAAAAGGAGAGAGGTATTTCCGTTACCTCTTCCGTGTTACAGTTTCAATATGGCGGTTTTTGCATCAACATACTGGATACGCCGGGACATCAGGATTTCTCGGAAGATACGTATCGAACACTGATGGCGGCTGATTCGGCTGTTATGGTAATCGACGCCTCCAAAGGCGTTGAGGCACAGACGAGAAAGCTGTTTAAGGTCTGTGTGATGCGCCGGATTCCTATTTTTACATTTATTAATAAAATGGACAGGGATGCCAACGATACGTTTGAACTGATTGATGAAATTGAGAAAGAACTGGGAATTGCTACTTGCCCCATAAACTGGCCGATAGGCTCCGGAAAAGATTTTAAAGGAGTCTATGACAGGGAAAACCAGTGTGTGATTACGTATTCCGATACGGAAAAGGGAACAAAAGAGGGACATGCAACACAGATTCCTGTTTCGGAGGAGGACAAGCTGGTTTCCTATATCGGAGAGGCATTTAAAGAGCAGTTAACGGATGAGATTGATTTATTGGACGGCGCAAGTGCAGAGTATGACCTTGAAAAAATCCGTGCAGGGGAATTAACGCCTGTCTTTTTCGGTTCCGCTCTGACGAATTTCGGCGTGGAGATTTTTTTGCAGCACTTTTTAAAGATGACAACGACACCGCTGCCGCGGAAAGCGGATATTGGACTCATCGACCCTGTGGAGAATGAGTTTTCGGCATTTGTCTTTAAGATTCAGGCGAATATGAATAAGGCGCATAGAGACAGGGTCGCTTTTATGCGTATCTGCTCCGGTAAGTATGATGCAAGTATGGAAGTAAAGCATATACAGGGCGGTAAGGTCATGCGGCTTTCCCAGCCGCAGCAGATTATGGCGGACGAGCGTAAAATATTGAGCGAGGCTTATGCCGGAGATATTATCGGTGTTTTTGACCCCGGCATTTTTTCTATCGGAGATACGCTGTGTATGCCGAAAGAGCAGTTTCAATACGAGGGTATTCCGACATTTGCACCGGAGCATTTTGCAAGGGTTCGTCAGCTTGATACGATGAAGAGAAAGCAGTTTGTAAAGGGTATTGAGCAGATTGCACAGGAGGGAGCCATTCAGATTTTCCAGGAATTTAATACGGGAATGGAAGAGATTATCGTGGGCGTTGTCGGCGTGTTACAGTTCGATGTATTAAAATATCGTCTGGAGAATGAATATAATGTGGAAATTCGTCTGGAGAATCTTCCGTATGAACATATCCGCTGGATAGAAAATACGGATATTGACCTGAATGCCCTGACAGGTACATCGGATATGAAAAAAATAAAGGATTTGAAAGGAAATCCGCTGTTACTCTTTGTGAATCAATGGAGTATTAAGATGACGGAGGACAGAAACAGCGGTTTGGTACTTTCTGAGTTTGGCAGGAATTAGACCATAGAAAACAGTAAAGGCTGTCTGTTATAGGGGGGATAGAATGAAAAAAACATTTTTTCTGTTGAAAAGTATTTTTCTATGTGTTTTGATAGTTCTCCTTATAAATGCGCCGATATTGAAAGAACGCTTTCAAAGTGGGACAGAGACTAAGAGTGAACAGCTAAAAGAGCAGGCGATAGAAGCACATACTATAGAAGAACGTGTTGTTTCGCTGCAAAAAGAGCCGGATGACGATGTAGAACAACAGGAAGACGAGAAATTCCTTTTGCAGGAAGCGCAGGCGGATTCTTATGCATATCAGGCGTTATCTGAAAAAGAGCAAGCTGTTTATATTGAGATATTGTGGGCTCTTTTGGAATTTCAGGATAATGTGAAACTCTCAACGGTAGATGTGGAGGAAATTGCTTATGTTTTTCAGTGTGTATTGAATGACCACCCTGAAATATTCTATGTGGACGGTTATATCTATACGCAGTATGCAGTGGGCGATATGTTGAAAAAAATTACATTTACCGGCAACTATAAAATGGACAGGGATGAAATCGTAAAAAGACAGGCGCAGATAGATGAGTATGTGGATAGATGCCTGTCCGGGCTTTCGGCAGATGCGGACGAATACGAAACGGTAAAATATGTCTATGAATACCTGATAAACCATACGGAATATGATGCATCGGTGGAAGATAACCAGAATATCTGCTCTGTTTTTCTGGACGGCAGGTCGGTTTGTCAGGGATATGCCAAGGCAACACAGTATTTGCTGAATCAGGCGGGAATCCGTTCTACTCTCGTATTAGGAAATGTGTCGGGCGGCGAAGGACATGCCTGGAATATGGTTCAGATAGACGGGGAGTGGTATTTTGTCGATACAACGTGGGGAGATGCCTCCTATCAGGCAGTCGGAGGGCAGGATTCTTATCCGAAAAAGGCGATGCCGACTATCAATTATGACTATTTATGTGTGACGACAAAGCAGCTTTGTACAACGCACGTGATAGAAAATATAGTGGAATTGCCGGAATGCACTTCCATGGAAAACAATTACTATGTCAGGGAAGGGCTTTATCTCACAACACTTGACACGGAGCAGTTGGAGCGTATTTTTCAGAATGGTTATGAAAAAGGAAGTGCATATATTACGTTAAAATGTTCTTCCGAGCAGCTTTATAAACAGTTACAGGAAATGATGATTACCGAGCAGAATATTTTTTATTATCTGGATTGCCCGGATGGGGTAGTTTCCTATACGGACAGTGAGGAACAATACAGCATGAGCTTTTGGCTATAAAAATCTTATTGATTTCGGTACTAGGCAAAAATCATAAATTTTGGTATACTTAATCAAAATCGGAGAAAGCTAGAGTAAGATGTAGGAATGGAAGGCTTACTGTGAAAAATAAATTTTTCACAGGCAAATTTGTGCCTGCGGCCCAAAGTTTGCAGGCTGAGAGAAAGGCATGGTGATTCATATGGCACAGGAATCAGATAAAAACAGTTATGTATTACAAGACGATGAAAACCTTGGTACAGTTAAAATAGCAGATGATGTTGTAGCGATGATTGCGGCGCTTGCGGCAACGGAAGTAGAGGGTGTTGCTGCGATGTCAGGCAATATGACAAACGAACTGCTGAGCAGAGTCGGCGTTAAAAGCATGGCTAAAGGAACACGTGTGGAAGTATTGCAAAAGAAAGTAAAGGTAGATTTGGCGATTACGATAGAATACGGATTCAATATTCCGGCTACCTGCCAGAGAGTACAGACAAAAGTAAAAAATGCGGTGGAAAATATGACCGGATTGGAAGTAAATGATGTCAATATCCGTATTGCAGGTATCAACGTAGCAAGGGAAAGATAGAGCGAAGTAGGAGTTTACATGAGCAGAAGAGAGTTAAGAGAACAGATATTTAAACTGCTGTTTCGTATAGAGTTTAACAGTCCGGAAGAGATGCCGGAGCAGGAAAAGTTTTTTTTTGAAGATACCTGCGAGGCAGATGACGAAGATTGCACCTATATTTCTGCAAAATACCGGAAAATCGTAGAAAAGCTGGATACCATTGACAGCATGTTGAATGAAAAAGCAGAGAATTGGGATACGGCAAGAATGGGAAAAGTGGATTTAACGATTCTCAGACTGGCGGTTTATGAAATTACTTTTGATGAAGAAATACCTACGGGTGTGGCGATTAATGAGGCGGTAGAACTGGCGAAGAAATTCGGGCAGGATGCTTCGTCAGGCTTTATTAACGGTATTTTAGCAAAATTTGCATAAATGCAGGTGTTGTTATGCAGAATGTTTATACGGTAGCGCAAGTGAATTCCTATATTAAAAATATGTTCACACAGGATTTTATGCTGCAGTCTATTTCGGTAAAAGGCGAAGTAAGTAATTGCAAGTACCATTCCTCAGGGCATATTTATTTTACGTTAAAGGATGAAAAAGGAACAATATCGTGCGTTATGTTTGCAGGGAACAGAGATGGACTGACGTTTTCAATGGCGCAGGGACAGCAGGTTGTTGTCAGCGGAACGATAGATGTTTATGAGCGGGATGGAAAATACCAGTTATATGCCAGACAAATCAAGCAGGATGGTGCAGGGGCATTATATGAGCGTTTTGAACTGTTAAAGGCACAGTTGGAAGAACGTGGAATGTTTGCTCCGGAATATAAGCAGCCGATTCCCAAATATATCAACAGGCTGGGCGTTGTTACGGCACAGACAGGTGCGGCAGTTCGTGATATCATACAGGTTGCAACACGTAGAAATCCATATGTACAGATTATTCTGTATCCGGCAATTGTGCAGGGAGAAGCGGCTGTCTCCAGTATTGTAAACGGCATTCATGCTATGGAACATTTTGGGGTTGATACGATTATTGTCGGAAGAGGCGGCGGCTCTATTGAAGACTTATGGGCATTTAATGAGGAAGCCGTGGCACAGGCTGTTTTTGACTGTCCGATTCCGATTATTTCTGCGGTAGGACATGAAACAGATTTTACGATAGCGGATTTTGTAGCGGATTTGCGGGCACCGACGCCCTCTGCAGCGGCGGAACTTGCCGTATATGACAGGGAACTGTTACAGGACAAGTTAAGTGAATATGCCTATACGATGCAGCACTTGTGCAGAAACCATATCAGACAGTGTAGAAATCGTCTTGAAAATTATCAAATGCAGATTAAATATTTGAGTCCGCTCAATCAGATTCGGGAAAAACGGACTTATATGCTGAATCTGGAAGAATCCTTACAGGAATGTATGGAGCGGAAACTTTCGGAGAAAAGGCATAAACTGGCGATTTATATTGAACAGATGAAAGGTTTGTCACCGCTTGAAAAATTAAATCAAGGGTATGCATATGTGGCGGATGCACAAAACAAAACCATAAGCAGTATTGAACAGGTAGAGCCGGAAGATGAAGTGCATATTTATGTCAAAGATGGTATCATTCAGGCAAGAGTGGTGGACAGGCAAGAGCTGTCTATTGGGTAAGAAAGGAGCAGCAATATGGAACAGGAACTTTCTTTGGAAGAGGCATTTGCCCGGATAGAAGAGACAATAGGACATTTAGAGGAAGAAGAGACTACGCTAGAGGAGTCTTTTCAGGCATATCAGCAGGGTATGAAGCTTTTACAATATTGTAATGAAAAGATTGATAAAGTAGAGAAGCAAGTGTTATTAATTAATGAAGATGGTGAACTGGATGAATTTTGAGGAACGATTAAAAGAAGAAACAACACAGATGGAGGAAGTCCTGAAAGCTTTTCTGCCGAAAGAAGAAGGGTTTCAGAAGACTGTTATCGAAGCGATGAATTATTCGACGTTAGCAGGCGGTAAAAGACTGCGCCCTATGCTGATGGCGGAAAGATGGAAAATGTTTGGCGGCACGGAAGAATCCGAAGGA
>CAMWMM010000189.1 GCA_947175285.1 uncultured Lachnospiraceae bacterium | reverse complement strand
CGGATACAACGGAATACCATATCGGAAAGTATGGAAGAATGAGGCAGCGGTTTTTACAAGAGAACCACAGGGGCATTTATTCATATATGCTTTTATCAGAAACCTTATGGAAACATCTTGCAGAAGTTGATGAAGAATGTAATGAGATGATGGACAGGCTTGTAGGGCAGATGGCAAAGAAAGAGGGCGTAACCGAACAGCTTAAATCCGATGACTGGCTCGGCTGGCTTCAGAAGATGAACAGCATCATCTGCATCTCCTGCTATGGAGTGATCAAGGGGAACAAAGTTCCCCCATTGCATTAAAAATGCCAATGGCGGTATTTTGAAAAATCAAAATCGGGGATTGCCAGGACGGAAGAAATGGTTTATTATTGACAGTAAGAAATGGGTTTTCACCGTACAGACTGCTACGGCTTGCTCGTTTCTTTTTTATTGCCAAAATATCGTGCAGTGAACAGTGAAAAATTAAATTGAACTCCCTGTCGAATTATGGTAGTATCTATTTGGGAATACCAAGATGGTAGGCGGTTAGCCCTCTCCGGAGGGACTGTGACCCTCCGATTACATAGAAACCTGTAAGGGAATCGAAAGGAAAGGAGGGCTGAGCCAATGGATATTTTAGGACTAATTGCAGTGCTGAGCTTCGGCTTGACCTGCTTTGAAATAGGATACTCTATCGGTAAGGATAGTAATAAGACACAAAAATAGCCGCCCCCGACCAAAGGATACGGCTATTTCGTAATTCACTAATCGGGCTAACCGTCTATCGGTAGCTCCTGTTGGGCATCTGTTAGCGCAGATGTCCTTCTTTATGTTCAATATACCACAATCTCCAAAGTGCCGCAAGCACTTCTTAGTGGTTATCCGGTTTGTTCCCTTTTTCTTTTCTCTTGATTTGTAGACATTAAACTGATTTTTACATTGTGGGCCGCAAAATTCATTTCCTTTCCGGCTTGCCAAAAGGATAAAAATATGAAAGATACTCCTCTGTAGAGAGGGATTCTTCCTTGATAAAGTGATTTTTTGGAAGATACACAGATTCATAGGTTATAAAATCCACAGTTGTCGGCAGGGCGGTCATAAAGCTGAGAAAACCGTACTTCTGCACAAAGGCAAGTACGGACTTTTTCAGTTCTTCTTCGGGAGCCTTGTGCATGGCGGAAAGTCCGACATTTATGGCATCAGTGACAAGCTGCTCTGCTTCCTGCATGGGACGGTATATTTCCGGTTTAGCGCCTTTTGAAACTGTTATGTAGAGATTATCGTCATTGTCTGTCTTATATTCATAGCTGCTGTACCGGATCCACGGTGCGCTGGTATGTTCAAACAAATTCTTCATAAAAAATCTGCTCCAATCCATCGGTCATATCACATCAACTGATGTAATTAATCCATGATAACAGTAAAATTTCCACTTGTAAATATCACTGTCTTATTAAGACATCAATGATCCTGCAAAACCGCATTATCTGCGATGTCTCTGGACAGGAGATGCACCGCCTTCAATTCTGATGACCGAAATTCCACTTCCCATACATTGCTCCGTATCTTAGTTATTTGTACCGTGCCAGTCTGTCTCCACTCTACCATATCTACAAAATCAGGCAGAACAATCTGTACTTTATGAATCCTTAATGGAGTGATTTCACATTCCAAATATTTTTTCTTCTGGTTCCATCTCATATGCAGGAGACCATCACAATAGCGAAAATTCTCTACTTCTCCTACGGACAGCCTGTTCTCTAGTGCGGGAAGAAGCGCAATATATCCCGGTGACGAATACAGAAGCATCTCCTGAACAGCATTCACATATCCAAGAATCGCATCCAACTGTACGACCGCCGGATCTACTGTCAGGGAAATATTCATACCCCGCCAATCATTATGTAATGTAAAGAAGTTATTTAAAAGAGAACTTTTTGCCATGTTATCAAGACATTCCATTGCCGCTTGTCCATTGCGGAATCGGGCATAGATGGATGCCATATGAGCCATAGACCAACCGGTTTGGGCATCTACCCTGCGCAGGCTGACTGCTTTCTCGTATGCCTCGATTTCCTCAGGATTCTTTTCAGGATACAGTTCATATCCTGGAAATACCGGATAAATATGGGACAGGTGCCGGTGATCATATCTGTCTTCGAAGATATCTTCCTGCCATTCCCTAATGGCTCCCTTTTCATTCTTTTTAAATTCCGGTATAGACTGCAGGATTCGTTTCCATTTGTCAATGCGTTCCTGTGTAAATGGCATATCTTCATATACTTTTGTGATAACAAGAAGATTGGTAAAAAACTCTTTTATTATCGAGAGATCTATAGTGGAATTGATAGTTGTAGGCATGGGATGTTCCATCTGCTGTGAACCATCAGGAGGCATAAAGTTACCAGGTGTATTTTCCGGAGATACACTGGGATAGAATTTAAGCCGTTCACAGCCTGTTTCGTCTACTGTAAACTGTATGAATTCCTCATAAAATGCCGCCACACTGTCCATATATGGCAACATAATATTCTTGGCAAATTCTGCGTCCTGTGTGTAAAGCAGATACTGATAATAATGTTGGGCAATCCATCCGCTGGCACCTACCCAGTTAATGATTACAGGAACAATCTGGGTAGGTGCGGATACTCCCGGAGTAGTGCCTGCCGTCATGTAAATGCCATTAATGCCGAACAGCTTTTGGGCATTCTCTTTAAATGCCGGAATCCTGTCATTCATATATTTAAAAATTGCCTGATTGTACTCTATCAGATTCCCGCACAAGCTATGCCAATAAATCATCTGAAGATTTTCATTTGCCATATTGTGAGGCCATTGCAGTTGATATCCGCCTCCCCACAACCCATAAAGAGGGAATGGATTGGCAGCAGGGTTGCTGCCACAGATAAACAAATATCTGCCATAATGCCATAATTTGTCGATCAGTTCTGGAGATTGCTTATCTGCAAAAGCTTCCATTACCAGTTCTTCGTTGGTTTTGTTCCATGTAACCTGATTTTCACTGTCTCCTAAATGCAGTTTTGCACTATGATATAAAGCTTTGTGAATCACCGAACTGTCAGCAAGCAGTTCCTCAAAGCTTTTGGATTGGGCTTCCAATCTGTCATGAAGACGTTGCCATGCGCTCTGTTTTTCCTCGTTCACATACAGACAAATAGTAATCAGAACCTGGTTAGCAGCAATTATTTTTAGCTTGTTTTCAATGCATTTCAAGGCACCATCTGCAATAGAGATTTTGGCTACAACACCGAAATCTGTATACGGGGTATTTTTTTGAGGCCTGTTAGAATTAAAGTACAGATATCCCGTATGTATATTCTCACAAACTGCATTTGTCTGTGCATTTCTCCACACAGCCTGTATTGCATCATTCGCCGTCTCTCCCTCATTGTGGAATGCATCCAGTTCCAATTGATATTCTATCAATTCTTTTGACTCTCCGGCATTCTCTGCGCAAAGCCGGTAGACCACCATATCCTCTGCTCGGGATACGAATACTTCACGGCGCATAGTCATATGAGCATCATCCCATTGCTGCATGGCCACAGCATGTTCCATGTCAAGCTGACGCTTAAAAGAGCGAAAACCTTTGATTGGCTTCTGTTCCACAATAAGGTTAGCTGCTGGCAGTGGGGATTCTAGGCGTGAAGTATATCCAGCCTCCTTTAATGCATTTACGATCTCCCAACTTGCCTCACGAAAATTTCCTTCATTCATTTTCTGCCGCTGCCTGATGAATGCTTCATGCACGTCTGGGACATCTTCCTGTGAACCGTTATACCATAAGTCATGTCGTCCCAACTGTAAAATCTCCCTCTTTGCACCGCCATACAAATTTGCCCCGGTTATACCATTTCCCGTTGCGAGTCCTTCACGCCATAAATCATGCCACCATGATGATGGATACAGCATTTCTAAGATATGTTTCATATATCTATCGTCTCCTATTGTTGAAATGTATATGTTTCATATATTCATATTATAAAATTCCACATAAATTTAACATTGGCTATAGTGACAGATTTTCTTTATTTATGTCATATTTTCTAAAGTACTATTGCAGGTACAACAAAATAATTTTATAATTATAGCAATAAGGAGTCGATTATCATGGAACTTAAAGTAAATTATTCTTTTACACTGGAAGATCAAAAAATACATGTTTTGATGATTACACACGGAACAATCGCAAAATCCATTCCAAAACACAAACACAGTAAAAACAGTTATGAGGTGCATTATATTTTTGGGGGAAAAGGGACTTTGATTTCCCAAGGAAAAAACTATGCCCTTTCACCGGGTATCTTATTTGTCACAGGTCCTGACATTGAACATGAGCAGAATCCAGATCCGGCAGATCCCATACAAGAGGATTGTCTATATTTTTATATAGACGATCAGAATCCTGTGTCAAAAAAAGCTCACATTATCAATATCTTGCATACCCATCCATTTTGGTATGGTCAGGACACTCAGAATATTATTTGCTCAATTCAGTTGATTCACGAAGAATTGACCACACATAAGATTGGTCATTCGATTTCTATAAATGCGTGTTTTCAACATTATCTTGTCCAACTGGCAAGAAATATGGCGTCCGTTCTTCCGCAGGAGAAAGCAGGAATTGAGCCGGTACAGTTAAAAATAGAAGAGGCATTTTTATATCGGTACAAGGATTTGACATTAGATGATATCTGCAATATTACAGGTATGTGCCGCCGTCAGACACAACGGTTATTAGAGAAATATTACGGGTGTGGATTTTTGAAAAAAAGGACGGCTTCCCGTATGGCTGCAGCAACAGATTTTCTGCTTCATAGTAACTTAGGCGTGGATGGAATAGCAGAATCAGTAGGGTATGCCAGTCTCAGCAGTTTTTTACAGGCATTCAAAGGTTATTATAATATGACAATAAAAGAATATAGAGAATTTGTGGGGATTCATATAAAAGAGTCTTAATGAGCACTAATCTCATATTTTCAAGCAATAATTTTTGATGATTTTTCTTTAATTGAATTGTATATTAAATGCAAAAGAAAGAAGAAAAAAGAGAAAGAAGAATGAGTTTGTATATTGGAACGAATTATCATCCCCATGATTGGCCAAGAGAGCGGTGGGGTGTGGATATTCAATTGATGAAAGAGGCCGGGCTTGATACAGTGCGGATGGGACATTTAGCGTGGGACAGCTTTGAACCGCAGGATGGCATTTATACTTTTGAATGGTTTGATGAAGTGATGGATTTATTTCATGAGGCAGGAATCCGGGTAGTGCTGGATATTTCCCTTCGGCCGGCGCCGATTTGGGTACATAGGATTTGCCCCGGATGTAATATCAGCAGTAAAAGTGGAATTATGCAGGAGAGCCTTCACCGCTATATGGAGGATGTGGCAGATCCGGAATATCAGTTTTATGCATTTCGTTTTGCTCAGAAGATGATGGAACATTTTCGTGACCATCCGGCATTATTGGCATTTGGACTTTGTAATGAAGTCGGTTCCGGAATGTTATCGTATTCCGAATATGCCTGTAGACGTTTTATAAAGTGGCTGGAGGATAAGTATGGAACGATTGAGAAATTAAACAAAGCATGGAATACGCAGAGATGGTGCCGCAGACTGTCTTCTTTTGAAGATGTGACCATGCAGGAAAATGAGGTGTCAAAAGGGTCGCCGGAGGCATATATCGATATGCGGAGATTCTTTTCAGACGGGCAGATCGCATTTATGAAAAAATTTCGTGAATTGGCACTTAAAGAGGCACCGGGAATTACATGCACGACAAATCTATATGTGGATAACCAAAACCTGGGATATGATTATCTTAAGGAAAATGAGAAATTTATGGAATTTCCGGGAATGGGGCATTATCCGTTTTATGATGTGGACGATTGGCGGCAGCAATATTTTTTATATGTGATGAAGCATGATGTGGGAGAATTGAATATGCCGCTCTGGTTTCTGGAATTTCAGACCGGAACAGAAGGAATCGCACATGGTCCTAAGGATTATACTTATATGCAGATGATGCTGGGACTTTTAAATCGTGGGCAGATGGCGCTGGCGTGGACATGGAGAACTATGTATGGCGGAAAAGAACAGTTTTATCATGGGGTGCTTGGACACGATGGTTATCCTACCCGGAATTATGAAGATTTGAAGCATCTGGCAAGAGATTATCGAAAGTTGGAACAATATGCTTTCCCATATGTACCAAAACCTGCTATTGGTGTGGCATTAAGTCAGGAAAGCTGGTGGATGTCTTCCTATCATCCGGAGCAATTCAGACAGAGTTACATTGATAATATTATCGAGATTCAGAAAGTGTTTTACGAAAATAATCTGGAATATAATTTTGTGAATCTCCGTAATGTGAAGAATGAATACAAACTTATCATCATACCGGGACATATCATGACGGATGAGAGTGCGAACGAATATATCCGTAACTTTGTACAAAGCGGCGGGGTAGTTATCATGACAGGTTATTCCGGCATGGTGGACAGTACGGCAACTGCTTATTTAACGCCGCATCCGGGAAACCTCTCTGATGTGTTCGGAATCCGCGTGGCGAGTTTTTACCGCACGGATATGCCTTGTTTTTTTGAGGAAAATGCGGTATTGAAGGAGCATAATGGAAAGAACAGGGAACTGCTGCGGCTGATGAGTGAAGAAGGGGAAATGATGTTGGATGTAGATTATTATGAGCAGCTGGAACTTTCTACGGCCAAGGTGGTTGCGGAATACATTGACAAAGGAATGTGCGCGGTGTCCGTGAACTCTTATGGAGAAGGTAAAGCTTATTATGTGGCAGCAGAATCAAATACGGAATTCATGAAATGGGTTGTGGATTATGTGGCAAAGGATATGGATGTGGGAGAACGATTTCAACTTCCTAAGGGGGTTCAGGGACGTAAAATTGCTGAGAACCAGTATTTTTTTGTAAATATGAACCGACATAAAGTTGAATTTGCCATTCCTGCCGGTGGCAGAGGTGTGCTTTCGGAAAAAGAATTTCAGGACAGGCTTTGTCTGGATGGCTATCAGTGTGAGTTGATTGTAAAGGAATAGTAATTATTGCCTGCAGACGGCACGACCGAAGGTCTGGATGTAGTGTAATGGAAAAGGAGCTGGGCACTAACTTACCAGTGTGACAGCTCCATTACTTGTTTTGGAAGAATAATGGTTTTACAGACCAAATAATCAAAACGATACGATAAGTTGCATTTTAAACTTTTCTTCTCCATATTTTTCGTAAATATGGACGGCGGTTTTCAACTTGCTGCTGGATAATATAAAAAGTCTTTTTGCATGGTGTTGTAGAGCCCAGTCCATAGAGGCTTCAAAGACAGCGCTTCCCGCCTCTTTATGCGGAAGATATTTATTGGAACCCAGCTTGCACAATTCCCATGTCCCGTCATCCATAAGGGGTTTTGCCATGCACGTTGCTAAAACATTTCCATTATCAACAGCAAAATAGATCATTGCCCCATTCTTTAAATGTTCTTCAATATGACTGAAAGTTTCTAAATCTTCTTCCTCCAGACAGCCGAAATTATCTACAATCCAGTCTGTATTAAATTGTATAAAGTTTTTTTTATATTTCTCCTGATATTGGATCACATTCATTTTTACAAATAATCCTCCCTCTGTGGTGTAAATACATCAATAACTTCTCCTGCTTCCAATACTTTGAAAGAGTGTGGTACATTTCCCGAAACGGCATAACTGTCGCCTGCTTCCAGAATAAACTCATTTTTTTCTACAGTCATGAGATATTTTCCTGAGATCACATATCCGCACTGCTCGTGAGGGTGAGTATGCTCTGTCGCATAATTCCCGGCAATGTAATTCATTTTCGTTACCATTGATTTTTCGCCTACTGCCAGAGAATCCAGATTTACTCCTTTGAATACTTTGAATACCCTCCTTTTTGCCTCTGCCTTTTTTACAATGGTTCTTTCATTATTTCAAACCAGATCCTTGCATTGCAAAAAATTATTGAGATGGGAAGTTTTTCCAGAGCAGCCGAAGCTATGGGGTATTCCCAGTCTGCCATGAGCCAGATGATATCCTCTTTAGAGGAAGAAACGTCCTTAAAACTGGTAAACCGTTTTCGGACCGGCGCGAAACTTACCCTTGAAGGGGAGGAACCTTTTATCCTCTTGGAAGAGGGGCATTACTATGAGCCTCTGGCGGCTTTTAAAGCGATTGGAAAATCTCCGAATATTAAATACACTATTCACGATGATTATGCCATCATGACTATGGTGGAGACCGGTCTGGGAGTAAGCATTCTGGCAGAATTGGTATTACACAGAACGAATTATGGGATCAGGCTTTGTCCGACTGAACCGAGGATATCCAGAACAATAGCAATTGGTTATAAAGACAAAGCCAGTATGCCGATTGCCTGTAAAAGATTTATTGAGCTTTTGCAAGCACATTTGGATGACCTTCCATAACAGAAAAACGTACGAAAACATACAAAGAGAAATATTGACGGATTGCAGGCAAAGTATTTTTACAAACACACTTGACAATACTTCTCTGAAGAAAGCGTAGGTGAAGCTGTCAGGAACTCCGGCATACCGAGGGAAGAAATCTTTGTAATTACAAAGCTGTACCC
>CAMWMM010000188.1 GCA_947175285.1 uncultured Lachnospiraceae bacterium | reverse complement strand
AATCTACGAAAATATCAAATGTGGAAGAAGATGGTGTAGGCATATAGAATGTGTTAAAAATCATAGTGAAATATTGTGGAGCATATGTTATTGAAGATAAGAATAAAGAATTTTACTTTTCAATTATTATTCCTGCATGAATGCAATGTTAAAATGATTGGTTCTAAAACCATTTTATTGCCGTTTTCTGCAAAAAATGTCCATTTTCTGCAAAATGGCTTGAATTTTCATATATATAATTCATACTGAAT
Source organism: uncultured Lachnospiraceae bacterium (assembly GCA_947175285.1). Next base: position 8,403 of record CAMWMM010000188.1, on the reverse strand, counting down.
AACTAAGGAGGCATATTTATGGTAGAGAAGATGGCAATAAGGATCATCAATCAAATGGAGATGGAAAAGATAATAAGCAAATCAAACTGTGAATATTATGAATATGCATTAATAGGTATGGTGGAACATGCTATAACTGTTGGAACTATGTTGCTTTTAGGATTGATATTCAGGCAATTTTTACCAACGATTTGTTTTATTATGTTTTTTCTTTCTTTGAGGAAACGGACAGGGGGATTTCATGCGTATGAGTTTTGGCAGTGTTATCTAGGGACGGTTATAACTTATATTGTGGTTATACAGATTGTACCTATGCTTTGCATAAATCAGCCTATTATGTATGGACTGCTATTTTTTGCAATAACTTTAATCTGTATTATAGGGACAATAAACCATCCTAATATGGATATGAGTAAAAGCGAGTTGCAAGAGTCTAAGAAAGCGGCAAGACTGGTTGTCTTAATTGAAGTAATGATAATTGCTGTTTTAGTTTATCTGAAAGCTGATATTCTTTATATTGGATATATGTCAGTGGCTATCATATTATGTGCGTTTCTGATGTGTTTGGCAAAAATTACAAAACAGGAGGTATGTGTAAAATGAAGAAAAATGGAAAAATCAAAAAAATGGCACTCAAGGTAGTGGAGAGGATTGTTCGCAATGAAGTTCAAAAAGATATATGGGGTGATCCGCCTATTTGTATGGGAATTGGTCATCAGCCGAAAAGACCGAAAAGGAAAGAGGATTAAGATTTAATAGTTAATGTGGCAATAATAATAAATCAAAGATTGTGTTGAACAAGAAAATTAAGTATAAGAAAAAGCCTTTCAGAATGGTATAGTGCATCTGAAAGGTTTTTTTGTGCCGTTTTCTGCAAAAAAGGTCCACATTCTGCAAAGTATATTGTTTTATATTGATTTTTCTTTATACTTAAAAAAGGATATTAGGTATGGTAGAAAAGATAGTAATGAAATTAGTAGCTCAAATCGTATGCTAAACATTATTGTACCGGAATAGAATATATTGTGTTCATTGTATTGCTGCAATAAAAGCGGACTGTTGAATTAAGCCATCGGTGTACAGTCCGCTTGACGATAAGATATATATAGTAGTAGGGTTTAGAAATCATGATTTTTATAATGGAGAAAAAGTATGAATGATAAGGATATTGAACAAAAGGTGTATTCAGTATTTAGGAGTAAGTTTAAGTTTAATCCAGAAAAATTAACTGAGAGCCAGAGAGCAGATAGTTTACTTAAACCAGAAATAGGGTTTAAAGCAGTAGATTTGTTTGTACTTTATATGGAATTGGAAAAAGAATTGCATATTAAATTTGATGAAAAAGATGTAATAGAAAGCAGATTTGATGTGTATAACAATATTTTAAGTTCAGTAAAAAGGCATTATTGTAAGGTATAGCTACTCATGTATAATGAGGATACTATATGGCAGATTACTGTCAATACTAGAGAAAGGAGGATTGTTCTATGAAAAAGCAATTAGGAAAGAAAGCTCATATGCAGGAAGGAACAATGACCGCTTTTGCGTGTGATTGTATCTCTGTATGCCAATCAAGTGCATTTTGTAATTGCACATCTGCTGCAACACAGTCTAACACATATGCTGCAAACATGGGTAAGATTGTGGCAACAGCTTTGTCGGGATCAAATTACCTTTTTCCCTAATTCAGAGAAGTAGATCTTGTAGTGACTGGCAGCAACAACTTTGCTGTCAGTCATTTGCAAGCAAGACTAGGAGATATAATATGGAATTAAATAATGCACCCTGTATTCACTTGTTTAAAACAAGAAATCAATTTTATTGTTATGATGTAAATACATGTTCAATTATTAGAATTAATGAGGAAATGTATAATACTTTATATAAAAACGAAAATTTTACAGAATTAGAACAGCTAAAGAAATTATACGAAAATGGCTTCTTGCAACCTAAAGAAGATATTATTATTGACCATCCTGCATCTTCTGGTATCGAAAGTTATCTTAATGAAGGTATGCAGCAATTAATATTGCAATTAACACAGAATTGTAATTTGAGGTGCAAATATTGTGTTTATTCTGGTAGCTATAAAAATCGGGTACATACCAATAAAAGAATGACGTTTCAAATAGCAAAAGAAGCTATTGATTATTACTATTTACATAGCCGAGCAGCGGATATAGTACGCATAGGATTGTATGGTGGAGAACCATTATTAGAATTTAGCTTAATAAAGAAAATTACTGAATATTGCGAAAGAGTTTTTGCAGGTAAAGAATTACGAATAAATATGACTACAAATGCAACTTTGTTAAATGAAGAAATTATTGATTTTTTACAGAAACATAATTTTGACCTTATGGTTAGCCTTGATGGACCAGAATCAGTGCAGGATAAAAGTAGGGTGTTTGCGGATAATTGTCATGGGACATTCGAAGTTATAATAAAGAAGATAGAAATGATTCAAGAATTATATCCTCAATATTTGGATAAAATTAGTTTTAATGCAGTCATAGATGCAGAGAATGATTTTTCATGTAGTAGTGATTTCTTTACATATGATTTTCTTAAAGATGCAGTAATTACTTCTACTGGGGTTAGTGATAGAGATTCTATTCAAGAAGTATCCTTACGTGAATCTTTTTATATTAATTATAATTATGAACTTTTTAAGAGTTTTATTGCTTATGCAGGGCAATTGGATAAAAGATACATTTCAAAACTGATAATAGCTCATAAAGGATTGCTTATGAGTTCAATACATGAGAGGGTAACAAAGCCATATCATAGAAAGGGAACATGTCATCCAAATGGTCCATGTATTGCAGGATATAATAGGTTATTTGTGACAGCAGAAGGGAAATTTTATCCGTGTGAAAGAGTAAGCGAGACAAATGAGGTCTATTGTATTGGTGATATAAAAAGTGGTGTTATAACAGAAAAAGTTTTAAATTTATTGAATACAGGAAAGTTGACAGAAAAAGAATGCAAGAATTGTTGGGCGTTAAATCTTTGTAATATATGTGCTGCAGATTTTGGAGAAGGAAACGAGCTTTCTGCTCAGAAAAAACTTCAAAAATGTTCTGTTGCGAAAAAAGAAGCTGAACAATATTTAGTAGAGTATTGTACTCTAAGAGAATATGGATATAATTTTGAAAACTAGGTGGTAGTTAAATGAAAGTAGTAGTATTTCCTTTTGATAATTATGTAGAACCGTTAATAAAACATGAGAAGTTTTGGCATTTTGAAGTTTGCGGACTTATATCGCCAATGGGATTTGGAATAAATAATATGTTGGTGCATGAAGATAGCAGACAATTTATCGTTAAAAGTGAGATGAGTGCAACTGAAATAGAAGAGATGGAAGCACTTCTTATTGTGGACTCATATCATGTTGTACCGTTTGAAATGATATTAGATCAGATAGATTTAGCTGCCCAAAATGGAAAAAATATTATAATAGCAAGAAATATTAATGAAACAGAGTTAATGGAAGTTTCTGACATATGTAAGAAATATAATGTCAAAATAATAGAAATGCAAAAAGATTATTTTGCGAATTGGGAGAAAGATATTGCTGGTTTACAAAATATTAACGTTCCGGTAATTGCAATTATTGAAAACGGTGTTAGATGCAATGCGTTTGAGATTGAAATGCAAGTTATTAGTGCATTGTTGGAAGAAGATTACAATGTAAGTTTAATTTCGAGCAGAAGATTTGACAATGGTGATAATATACATGCATTTCCGAAATTTATGAATGAAAAGAGGTTAAAAGAAAGCGAAAAGATAATTTGTTACAATCAATATTTGAAAGAGGTGGAGATAAATGACAAGCCAGAAGTAATTGTTATTGGAATACCTGGTGAGTTGCTTCCACTTACTAAACAAAAGCCAGGGAACTTTGGAATAACAGCATTTGAGATATTAAATGCTGTTGATCCTGACTTTACAATCTTGTCTTTATATAAAGAAGAGTATAAAGAGGAATATTTTGATGAAATGTACAACCTTTTGCGTTATCGCTATAATGTAAATGTGGATTGTTATTACTTATGTAATTATTCAATAGATAGGTTTTCAATCAATTCTGTTATGCCGATAAAATATTTGGAGCATAAGGATGAAGAAATAGAAGCTCAATGTGGAAATTATACACACAAGGTATATTGTAAAAATACATATCCAAATATGATAGAATTTTTAATAGAAACATTAGCGGGTTATGATGAAATTAAAATATTTTAAAGCTTTTATAGCAAGGAGGAGATTAATATGAGTAATACAATTAATGTAAACTACCTGACAAGGATTTACAACCAGTACCAACAGAATAATGCAGCTAAGACTCAAGAAAAGGGAAATACGAGTTTTATGGAAAGCGTAAGTGAAAAAAGTCGAAGTAGTGAAAGTATAGTTGGAAGTTCAAAAACAGGATCTGTTTCCGTTAAAGATATGACAATGGAGGAATACAAACAATACATTTATGATAAAATATCTCAAATTCCAATGCATCCTACAAGAGCAAGCGAGTCAATATCCATAACAATTTCAGAAGCTGGATTTGAGGCGATGAAGAACGATCCAGAATACGAGGCATGGGTATTAAATGATTTACAGGTAGGATGGTCACAGCCGGATAAATGGTCAGGTATATGCGGAGGAGCATTTTCTACAATATATTATGGAGCTTCAAAGGAAGAATGTCATGCAGAAATGTGGAGTGCGGGATATAACAATGGAAATGGTAATAAAATTTTTAATGACAAGTCAGAAAATAGTTTTTGGGAACGTAGGATGGAAAATAAAAAGAGATTAGAGACTCAAATGAAAAAGCAGCAAGAGCAAAAGCGGATTCAGAAAAAGCAAGCGGAAAGAACGGCATATGAGAAATATGTGCAAAATAAGAAGTTATTAGTGCAGGATGCGAGAGCTAATTTGGCTGATAAAAGTGTTACAACAAGTCAGGCATTAGCTTCTTATGAGGCAAACTTTGCAATGTCAGAAGATAATAAGATTTGATGAATTTGTTAAGAGGGCGATACGAGTGGATAAAATAAAGATCGCAATTATTGACAACGGTGTAGATGAATTGGCTTTGGGCAAAAAAATATCTGAAAAAGTATATATTAATGAAAAAAAAGAATGTGTTGTTGATGATGCAGATATGAGCGAAGTAAGTTTTGCTCATGGAACAATATGTGCAGCTATTATTCAAAAACATTGTTCAAATTCAGAAATATACAGTATACGGTTATTAAATGAAAAAGGGAATGGAATGATAGAGCATTTAAAACCGGCATTGGATTGGTGCATAAAAAAAAGTATCAATTTAGTTAATTTAAGCTTAGGCACTACACATTTTAGGGATAAGTCATTATTAAGAACATTAATAAACCATTATGCATGTATGGGGATAGTTATTGTGGCTGCAACATCTAACAGTGGGTATGAATCATATCCAGCTTCTTTTTCAAACATAATAGGTGTTGCGGCACAGTCTCCATTTTTTAGAGATAATTTAAAAAATTTGTTTCTTGGAATAGATGTGCTTGTGGAATCGGAACATACAATAACATTGTGTGGAGTTGCATCTGTTACTCAGAAAAGTAACAGTTATGCAGCTCCTTTTGTAACTGCTTATATAGGTAGGATTTTGATAGAGCAAAAGTTTCAAGATATTGTTAAAATACGGCATGTTCTACGGAAAGATAGTAAAGAATTATTAGTAACATTACATGAAATGTATGAACCTGATTGGATTTGTAATGCAGTAATTAGCGCCGATATTAATAAAAGTCGTGCTGATTTTTATTTTAATGTTGTGACAGAGGGAGAGTTGGATCAGGCAGATACATTTATTATTGATAAACTATCAGATTTGGATCAGTTTGCTCAATTAGGAAAACATATTATTTATATTGGTAAGGAAAAAATAAGAAAGGAATTAGATAATTGTTTTTTTTGGAGTCCAAATGATAAGGTGAAATTTATCGACAGTTGTATTGGAAATGAGCATGAGTTAGATATTCCTGTAATTGTATGTGAAGTTGATAATAAGATGGATGAGATATTTTTGCTTACAGAGTTGAAGAAAGGTTTTGCGGAATGCGAGTACAATATTTATACAGTAGGCTTAAAACCAGAAAATGTTTTGTATGAATTAGAATATATACCAGAACAATGCCTGAGTAAATGGAATAAGGTTAGAGAGTTCATTTATAGGCATACACTTTACAAGCAAAATGATGGAGTGTTATTCAGTATAATAAAAGAAAAATCTGACAATATTAAACAGCTTTTTAAAGAAATAGATGTTATTGTTAAGATTGATAAAGTAAATGGTAAATACTTAGCAAAAATTCATATTGAAGATATAGTTATGTCAAAGATAGGTAGTTATGAAATGGATAAGGATTTTGTAGAGAAAATTGTAAATCAGCTCATAACAATATTGACGGAGGATGAAGATGGATAACAAAGAGGCTGTAAAGAGATTACTTCTGTTATTGAACAGATACAAAAAAACTATAATTGCTATTGTCTGTTGTCTGTTTATTTCTACGGGACTAAATCTTTGTATTCCGCTAATCAGCCAGCGGATCATAGACGATGGCTTTATCGGAGGCAATAAGAAATTGCTGATTGAGCTGGTTTTGGCATCTATGGTAATTTACACTATAAATTCCCTTATAGATATAATCAAAGAAAAAAAACGTGTAGACATTTCGGCAAAGATACAGTATTTTCTTTCGGAACAGTCTTTTTCACATCTTATGAAGCTTCAGGTAAATTATTTCAATAATACCAATTATGCGGAAACTCTGAATAATATCAACACGGATATAAACCAGATAACCTCTATTGCTAATAGCAGTGTTTTTTTTGTAATTACGCAGGTGTTTAGCATGACAGGTGGTATTATCGGTTTATTTATCATAGATTTCAGAATGACAATACTGGTACTTTTGTTTATACCGATTAAGTGTGTTGTGATGAAATACTTTGCTAAGAAACAAAAGCAGATTATGGACGAGTTCATAAAGAAAAATCAGAAATATGCAAGATGGTTTGGGGATACTGTCGGGGGAGTACGGGAAGTAAAACTGTTTCATATCTTTGATAAAAAGCATGAGGAATTTGTACTTAACCAGAAAGAAATTATAGAGAAACAAAAGCAGATGAACATGTTAAGTCAGTGGAATATGATCATAGACGGCATTATGGTACAGTTCCTTTCCACACTGTTATATATATTGGGTGCTAATCTGGTATTTGATTTGCAGCTTTCAGTAGGTAGCGTGTTTGCATTCATTACATATAGTGCTTATGTAACTGGACCGGTTTCTGCAATCCTTAATATAGGATACCTTTTATCAGGGATTATTCCGTCAACAAAAAGATACTATGCATTTATGGATTTAGAAGAAGAAAAGGATAACGGAAAGACCGCAGATTTGTGTCTGAATGACTTGAAATTGGATCAGGTTTCTTTTGCATATGAAAAAGATAAATGTATTCTTAAAAATATTGACATCTTATTTGCAAAAGGCAGTAAGACGGCAATAATCGGACGTAATGGTTCGGGAAAGACAACGATTATCAACCTGCTTACCAGAATGTATGAGCCGGCAAGTGGAAAGATATTGCTAGGAGCAGAGAATGTTTCAGAACTGTCATTGTCGGAATACCGAAATATGGTATCTGTAGTAAGCCAGCAGATATACCTATTTAATGACACAATAAGAAACAATATCTGTCTGTATAAGCAGGTGGATGATACTATGATAGAAGAAGCCTGCAGGGACAGTGGACTTGAAGATTTTATAAAAGAGGTTTCTTTGGATTATCTGGTAGGACAGAATGGAGCAATGCTTTCCGGCGGACAGAAACAGAAGATAGCTCTTGCAAGAGCATTGATACATGACAAGCCGATTATTATATTTGATGAAGCTACTTCAAGTACAGATGCCTATTCAGAGCAGCAGATTAACGGGCTGCTGAATACGAAGATGAAAGAAAAAACAGTAATAGTGATAACACATAAGAAAGAGATATTGAGAGAAGTGGATCAGATTGTCGTGCTAAGGGAAGGGGAGGTTGCTGATATAGGGAAATATGATGAATTAATAGGTAAAAATAGTGAATTAAAGATCATGATGGAAAAAGCAGATTGAGTATAAGAAAAAGCCTTTCAGAATGGTACGGTGCATCAGAAAGGTTTTTTTGTGCCGTTTTCTGCAAAAAAGGTCCACTTTCTGCAAGGGTAATTGACCTTTAACCATATTTTGTTATTATAAAATTAGGAAAATTTTAATAGTCAATGAAATGGCGGAAATGGATTTCAAATTATTGTCTGTATAATGGGGTTAAAACCCTCGCCTTAAGGCGAAACCTTTAGGT